>ONVB01000262.1 GCA_900321145.1 uncultured Eubacteriales bacterium
CGGATAATTTTGAAGAGCTGATGGACAAGCTTAACGAGCGCGTGATGATTGCGGAAAGAAAGGCGTCACGCTGAGAGAAGCGAAGAGTCTTGATATTTACGGAGAATTGTTATGAAAAGAGTAATAACCTACGGAACATTTGACCTGCTGCACTACGGTCATATCAATCTTTTGAGGAGAGCCAAGGCCCTCGGAGATTATCTTATAGTTGTCATATCCTCCGATGAGTTTAACTTAAGGGAGAAGAAGAAGACCTGTTATTTCTCTTATGAGCAGAGGAAGGCGCTTGTTGAGGCTATAAGGTATGTTGACCTTGTTATCCCCGAGGAGAGCTGGGACCAGAAGAGGTCCGATATGCATGAGTATCACATCGATACCTTTGTCATGGGCGATGACTGGAAGGGAAAGTTTGACTTCCTTAAGGAGGAGGGCGTTGAGGTTGTATACCTTGAGAGAACTCCGGAGATAAGCAGCAGTCAGATCAAGAAGGATCTCTATGATGCAAACGCCGTGGACGGTGAGAGCCGCGTGAACCATGACGAGATCGATACGGATCCGGGCAGGAATAAGGCATAAGATCACAGTGGTCTGAAAAAAATGTTTAAAAATTATAATTTCGGTCTTTACAAACCATACCATTTGTGGTATGGTTTTTTTACGGCAAATGCCGTATTCATTGTTCTAACAATCGTGCAGGTTGTCTGTGACGAGTTATGAGTCACACGCTGCACTTGTTTTATTTCCCAACATTTATTAATTATAACTAAGAAATGCTTAATGTTTTGAGCATGGTTTATGCCGCGGCAGATATGCTTGCGGAAGGGTAAAGGTTTGAAGATTTCTCATTTTCAGCGTTGATCGAATAACGCGTCAACCCCAAATTTTTATTTCTGTAAGATAAGAAAGCAATAACTGAATATGCATACGGCCTGCAAGTCGTTAAAACAATGAACGGGGTTTAGGGACAATCTGCATTATTGTTTGAAAAACTAAATATGAGAGGAAGATGAAATTGGAAAGTATAGGCTTAAGCTTATTCCTGGGTTTGTGTGCCGTGTTTGATGTGAAGACGGACAGGATACCCAACAAACTTACACTTTCCGGTCTTATCCTCGGTCTGTCCTTAAGCGTGTGGCTTTATGGCTTTTGCGTATTGCCGTCGCGGCTTTTGTGGACCGTTCTTCCGGTTTTAACCCTGATAATCCTTTTTAAGTATCGTGTGATAGGCGCGGGTGACATAAAGCTATTGTGCGTATGCGGTGCATTTTCGGGAAAAGGAGTTGTTGTGTTAGCGGCGGGGATGTTTCTGCTTACCGCCTTATACGGAGTTGTAAAGCTTGTATTTCATGCTTTGTCGGGGATCTTCTTAAGCTCGAGGGTGCATATGTCCGTGCCGGCTCTTTTGAGCCAGATCATTATCTGCACAGCTCATATTGCAGGCGGTGCATTTTAGGGAGGAACCATTATGACGAAGTCATAATTATGCATGGTTCCGATCGTGTGGGCAGGATTACGAAGTGATCGTGGCATTACATATTATTCGAGGGAGGACGGAGTATGAGTATAAGAGTGGGAATCTGCGACGATGACAGGCTTTATATGCAAAGGCTTATGGCTTACGCAAACGATGTGAAGGGGCATGGTGAGAGCGGCTTTATATTTTATGGCTATACCTCTGCGGAACAGCTGCTTCAAAGTGTTCATGGGCAGGAGGTAGACATGGTGCTTGTTGCCGAAAAGTACCGGGAAACCTTTGCGGATGCCGGCCTGCCGGTGTGCTTACTGCTTGGTTCAAGAGAGGGCGACGGTGTGTTCAGGTATACAAGAGCCAATCTGATACTCCTTGAGCTTAAAAAACGCATGTACAAGGAAAGCCCGTTAACGGTGACCGGACGAACTATGGTTGTGGGTGTGTATTCGCCCTTGGGCAGAAGCGGAAAAACGAGGCTTGCAAAGGGGCTGTGCGAATGCACAGACAACAGTCTTTACGTAGCCTTCGGGGATTATCAGACACCGGGTACGGAAGAGGAAATGCAGCTTTGCGACCGTCTGCTCTTTATGATCGCGGCAAGAGACGAGAGCTTTTACTCTCTTATCGAACCGGGGACGAAAGAGCTTCTCAAAGGAGCTGAGCACATGGAATTAAGGCAGCTCAGTGCTGAAGATGTGAAGTACATGATATCTGTGCTAAAGGGGCATGCCGAGTATGGCTATGTGGTTTTGGATATCGGAACGGGTGCCATGTCGGCTCTGGATCTGCTGCTTGCATGTGACAGCATCCTTGTTCCGACGATCAGGGATGAATATGCATATGAGAGACTCGATGTGTTCAAGAAGCAGCTGTCTTACGGTCCGCTGAACGGACTTAACCGGAGGATAAGATATTTGGAGGTGCCAAAGGATGACACGGTCCTTGCGGCATGGATAAGGAGGGAAGTCCTATAGAAGCTGTTGAGGTAAAGCGGCGCATCAAAAGTCGTGTAGAGGAAGGGCTTGATATGAGCCACTATCTGAAGGATGAGGAGATAAGGAGTCTTATCGACAGATGCATACTTGCGGAGACGAGGGAGGACAGGATCTCACTGAAGGATAAGCTTCTCATAAGAAATGAGCTCTTTAATTCACTGAGAAGACTGGACGTGCTGACGGACTTTCTCGAAGATCCGGAGATTTCGGAGATCATGCTCGTCGGCACAGGAACGATATTTGTGGAGAAGAAGGGACGGATCATCGCCACGGACAGGCATTTTGAGAATGCCGAAAGGCTTAAAGGCGTTATTCAGAGGATAGTGGCCGACTGTGACAGAAAGGTTAATGAGGCTGAGCCGATAGTTGACGCTCGGTTAAAGGACGGTTCGAGAGTAAATGTGGTATTGGATCCGGTCTCGCTCGACGGACCGGCGCTTACCATAAGGCGATTTCCCGACAGGGAGCTTGATATGGATGCGTTAGCTGAGCTTGGCTCCTTTGATCCGCCTATGAAGAAGATATTTGAGGCGCTTGTTTTAGGCAAATACAATATGCTGATATCGGGCGGAACCGGATCGGGCAAGACCACATTCTTAAATGCGCTGTCGGGATACATACCTAAGGATGAAAGGATAATAACCATAGAGGACTCGGCAGAGCTACGGATAAGGGGAGTGAAGAACTTAGTCAGGCTTGAGACGAGGAACAAGAGCAGCGCCGGAGAACATCAGATAACCATAAGGGATCTGATAAAGACGAGTTTGAGGATGCGGCCTGACAGGTTGATCGTGGGAGAGGTAAGAGATGCATCGGCCTGCGATATGCTTCAGGCTATGAATACGGGGCATGACGGTTCCATGTCGACAGCACATGCGAACTCGGCATACGACATGCTCGACAGACTGGCAACAATGGTTCTGACCGGTATGGACATTCCCATGGAGGCCATAAGGAAGCAGATAGCGGGTGCTATAGATATAGTGATCCATTTGGGAAGACTGAAGGATAAGAGCAGAAGAGTTTTGAGTATAAGTGAGGTGAACGGAGTGAAAGCAAATGAGATAGTCCTGAGTACACTGTACGAATTCACGGCAACAGGTGAGGAGGACGGGAGAATAAAGGGGAGGATGGTGAAGATAAACGATCTTATGCACACCTTTAAGCTTGAAGCTCAGGGGGTGCTTTCGCTGTACAAGGAGGGAGACGGGAAACTTGAACAGTTATGAAAGATTGTGGCTTGTATCCGAAATCGGAAAGCTTCTCGGCTTGTGTACGGTGATCGCATTCGTATTTTATGATACGTCGTGGGGTGCTTTACCGGCGGTCCCGGTGTGTATTCTGATGTATAAAAGAGACAGACAGGCGGAAGCAGAGAGGAAGAAAAAACAGATGGTTTCGGAGTTTAAGGATGTGCTTGTCCTGCTTTCGAGCGAGCTCACTGCCGGAAGGTCGCTCGAAACGGCGCTCGGAAGGTTATCCAAAAGCTATAACGGGACCGGACCGGCAGCAGACAGGATGAAAACCGAGCTTGAGGTGGCTTCAAGAGGACTGAGCTTAAGCAAGTCACCCGAGCAGCTTATATATGAGATCGGTGAGAGAAATGACATAAGCGAGATAAAGGAATTTGCGGGACTGATAAGGATCAACAAGCGTTATGGCGGAGATACGGCCGCGATAGCGGCAAGAACAGCCGGTCAGGTGGCGGACCGGCAGATGCTTGAGGCGGAGGTCAGGTCCATGGTCGCAGCCAAGAGGCTTGAGAGTATGGTGATGACGGTTACTCCCTGCGCAATAGTAGTTTATATGAGAATGACCAATCCGGGATATATGGATATTATGTACAACACCTTGGTCGGAAGGATCGTGATGACGGTTTGTCTTATGATGGTCATGCTCGCAGTCTGTATCACAGACAGAGTTTTGAACAGGCTGTGAATCGTTGGGAAGCGTATTTCAATAGGAGAGAGAAAAGTTGATATTCAGTATAGCCATTTGCGCGATATATGTACTGCTTATTATAGCGAGCAGAAAGCATATCGCGGAATATAAAGAAAAAGGTGTATCCGCTGTGCCGCTTGGTATGGCGTTTACCATATATAAATTACTTAAGAGTGCATTAAATCCGGAGAAGACACGGAGCACTCTTAGGAAGCTTCGCGTGGCCGGCTCAAAAGAGCTTGATGCTCTTACCGAAGACCGGTATGTAAGGACGATAGCTCTCATACTTACCATAGCACTTGCAACGGCAGTTGCCGTAGGTGTGGAGTCATATATCGAGACACACACTTCGCAGGAATTTGTGCTGGAGAGGGAGGATTATAACGGTAACGAGAGAGAGTATGAACTGGTACTCACCTTCGGAGAGGATAGTGAGACAGGAAAGCTGAAAGTAGCACCCGTAGAGCTTACAAGGGAGGAATTTGATGTGCGAACCCGGGAGATGTTTTCTCATATGGAAGAAAGAGTAATGGGTGAAGGCGGGACATTTTCAAGGGTTAGCGGTGATATCGCCCTGCCTGTGGCAGATGAGGGCGATGTGATCCGGCTTGAATGGTATTCGCACGATCCCGAATACATAACATCCTTTGGGCGAATCATCCCTGAAAATATTAAAAGCGATGCGGTCAGTGCGTTGCTTACGGCAAAAGCATACTACATGGACTATGAGGCGGAATGTGACTATACGCTTACCATAGTCAGGGAGGTTAAGGAAGAGACTGTATATGCTCATATTGAGAAAGAATTAGCGAAGCTGGAATCGGAAGACAGAAACCAAAGACAGCTTATACTTCCCGCAGAGGTTGACGGGGTCGGTATAAGTATGCCTGGCAGTAATCCCTCGAACAACCTGAAAATTATCGTTTTGGGATGCATAATATGTATTTCCGTTGCAGGGTTGGCAGCAGGCAGGCTTAGGGAAGAGGAGAGACTAAGAGATGATGTGCTTAAAAAACAGTTTCCCGATTTCGTGAGCAGACTGTCGCTGCTGATCGCTGCAGGTATGACCATCCGGGCAGCTTTAAGTGAAGAAATAAAGGAATTAGAGTCTGAAAACAGAGAACTTTTGGAAGAGGAGATAAAGTATTCGATAAATCAGATTAATACCGGTGCCGGCGAAGCGGCAGTATATGAGGAGCTTGGGTTAAGGCTTGGGCTTCCGGAGTACAGGAGACTGTTTTCGAATCTGTCGCACGGAGTATCGGTGAGTGATCAGCAATTGCTGAAGCTTATGGATGACGAGATAAAACAGGCGGTAGTTGAACAGCGACACCACATTAGAGAAAGGGGGGACAAAGCCTCCACCGCGCTGCTTATCCCTATGGTCATACTTCTCGCGGTAACAATGCTTATAGTTATTTACCCGGCAGTGTCGGGTTTTTGAAACCGATAGGGCAGGATTCGCTCTCGGATCACGCCTTTACATTTGACAGGAGGGTTAAAAATGCAGTTGATAAAGGACTTCCTAAAAGAGGATGAAGGAATGGGAGTTGTGGAAATAGTGCTTATTATCGTGGTTTTGGTCGCCCTCGTGGTGATCTTTAAAGATCAGATCACGGCACTTGTACAAAATGTGTGGAATTCCATCAATAAAGATGCAAAGAGCATTTACGGATAATATCGATTAGGTTTTCGGAAAGGAGGAGAATCATGAATAATAAAGGTAGAGTGACTGTATTCTTATGTCTGATGGTCATGGTGATGATACCGCTTTTTACCGCGGCTTACCGTGCGGTGCAGCTGTATGCGGCAAAGGAGAAGGCTGTGTGTGCTGCAAGAACCGCCATATCAGGACTTAAGGCTGATTACAACAGCTACATATACGAACATTATCATATTCTCCTCTTTGATAAAAACTGCGGAGGAGCGGGTGAGGCGGGGCTTGAGGCCAGATTGCTTAAAGAATATGAGGAAAATTTAGGCGCTGCTTTTTCGGAGTGTGACGTGAAATTTAATGATTTCAGGATGATATATGATGATGATTGTGAACCCTTTAAGGAGCAGATGTCCGACTACATGAAGTATGCTGCAGTGGAAAAGGGTGTGGATATGATCATGGAGAAAACAGGCGGAAGCGACGGTACCGTGCCGCAGGAACTGCTTGATGACATAGATGAGGTTAAGAATAAGGAAGCTGAGGAGGAAGGCGGTGAGGAGGATGACGATAGTGAGGAGGCTACGGAAAACGGAGATGAAAACGGTGAGGAGGTGAAGGTTAAGAAGGTAAGCATATTTAAGGTGAAGGATCCGAGAAAATTCACCAAAAAGCTTAAGACGAAAGGGCTGCTTGGGATAATACTTCCCGAGGGGACAGAGCTTAGCGAAGAAGAGATAGAGACGGAGGGACTTCCTTCGCGAACGCTGACTGTTTCGAGCATAACCGAGATTTTTGATCATTCCAACGAAGAGAGAAAATTCAAGGACATTGACAGGTTTGAAGACAGGCTGAAGGAAAGCGGAGGCTGGACGGAGGGACTTTATGATGCCGGGGTATCCATGGCATATGCAAGATGCTGCTTTAACAGTCTTACAAACGGGGACAGGAACGATTCTACAGAATTAAAGTATGAGCTCGAGTATCTTGTGGCAGGGAAAAAGTCAGATTATGAAAATATAAAGAGTGTGATAAACAGTCTGGTGTGGCTCAGAACGCCGGTCTGTTATGCTTATCTTGTAAGAGATGCCGAAAAGATGGCTGTTGTCACATCTATAGCCGCACCGCTTTCGTTTCTGGTCTTTTTGCCCGAACCGGTGCTGAAGTTTTTGCTCGCAGGCTGCTGGTCCTACGCCGAAGCGATGGCTGATGTAAGGACCCTGGCAGCGGGTAAGAAGATCGCTTTTGTAAAGACAAGGGAGAACTGGGTGACTGATATAAAAAAGCTCGCCGACACCGTTACCGGAGATGTGCCCGAGGCAGAGCACGGCCTTAGTTATGAGGATCATCTGTGCATGCTTATGGCACTTAAAACGGACAGGATAAACTATCGTATGCTTGATCTGATGCAACTCAATGCCGCTAAAGAGGGCGAAAGCATAAAGATAGCCGACTGTGCGGTTGCTGCGGGAGCGGATTTTACATCAGGCTATATGGGAAGAAAGTTTTATTATCACATGGTTACGGAGTACTGATCCGTATTCGCATGCTGCGGTATCCTCTGAAAGGTATACGGGGTTCCCTCGAGTGCAGGCACAGATCAAATAAAAATAAATGGGGCAAGGAATCCCAAAACAGTAAAACACATGCTGATGTATGCCTTGATCAGGGGATCCCGGAGCATGCGAAACGGTATCAGGTGACGGCGGTCATGGTCATAAAACACGGTGAAAGGAGGACGGCAGGCATATGGATGATAAGGGAAGTGCGGTGGTTGAAGCGACAGTTGCAGCTCCTCTCTTTCTGATGTTTTTTCTCTGCCTTTATATGATGTGTATGGCGAAACAGGCCGAGGCCTGTGTATACGAAGCAGCTGTCGAAACTGCGGAGTATACGGCGGAGAGCGCTTACCTGAACGAAACGGCTGCTTTGGCGGTTCCCTTTGTAAAGTTTGCTTCCTATGTCGATGATGAACAGCTGATCAACAGGTATATAAGCGGAGGCAGCAGTGGAGTAAGCTTTCTCGGAACATATATAGATAACGGATATCTGTATCTCAGGGTGAGCTATAGTATAGTTGTGAGCGCTCCGCTTATGCCCAAGCTGAGCAGGTTTAAAACCTACACCATAAAGCAGAGAATATATGACGGCAGGGGAAAGAGGACCGAGGAAGAAGAAGGGGATAAGGACGAGGGCTATGTATATATCACAGACAATAAAGAGGTGTACCATGAGTCGCGGACGTGTACATACCTTACGTTAAGCATACACGGTTCATCGCTTTTAAGTGCACAGAGCTTAGGTTATGAACCCTGTGAGTTCTGCGGAGATGGCAGCACGGATTATGTGTATATCACCGATGAGGGGGATAAATATCACACGGGAATGCACTGCAGCGGGCTAAAGAGAACTGTCTACAGGATAAAGAAGTCCGATGCGGGCGGTATTCCGCCCTGCTCAAGATGCGCGGGCAGCTGACAAAAGGAGAGAGATAATGCGAGGAAACAATAAAGGCTATGCAACCCTTGAGATCACTCTGATCATGCCGCTGCTGGTACTGCTGGCTGTCATGATCATCAGTATTTTTATCGATTCGATAAATGACGGGGCTTCAAGGGCGGAGAGCTATGAATTTCTATATACATATACTAAGGATGACGGGAAAATGAATTCAGAGACGGGCCGGGAGTATTCTTTTTCTCACATGCTCATAGGCGGAGCCTCAACAGAACCGGAGGTTTCCGATTCCGGAGGAGAGGTTAAGGTAAGCTTATATCACATGGCAAGAAAGGTAAGCGGCGGATATACATCCGGCAGCAGAGCGGAGTATAAGACGGAATATGACAAGACTACGGGCAGACTCAGGAGGTGGCAGTTGTATGGAGATTATCTATGGGAATAGTGGTATAAAAAAATATATAAGCGTCTGTCTCGGAAGCAGGGAGTATCCGGGTAAGGAGGATGGCAACTATGTATTCGGAATGCTTTTGGAGAACGATATTCCGTATCTTATAAGACCGGTGATGGTATCTGTGGACGGACAGATGACTCTCAGATATGATACCGAAAACTCCTATATCCTCGGTAATCTGCTCTGCGGCAAAAAACCTGACGGTGCCCTGCTCAGTATATTTCTGCAGCAGATAGAAGAATGCATGAAGGAGCTTGATGCATATCTTCTCGAAAGCGATGACCTGGTGCTCGATCCGTCATTTATGCTCTATGATCATAACAAAAACAGCTTACGAATGCTCTATGTACCCGGATACGGAAGGAATATAAGAAGCCAGCTGCAGGGGCTGCTCGAGTTTATCATGATCCACTTTGATTCAAGAGATACAGAGGGTGTAAGGCTTCTCTACGGGAGTTATGAAAACCTGAAAGGAAATGCACCCGCAGCAGTCGTTCCAAAGAAAAAAGAGATACCGGCGGTACCTGTATCAAAGAAGAATGTGAGCCTGATGCCTCTTAAGAACGGTGCGCTGAAGAAGATATGTATATCCGAGGAGGATAAGCCCTTCGTGGTGGGCAGACATAAGAAGGACACGGATTACAGTATTAAAACTCTTCAGATAAGCAGGAAACATGCAATATTTCTTGTGCATGACGGAAGTCTTACGGTCACGGATTGCGGATCGGGAAACGGAACCTACGTCAACAGTGTCAGGCTTAAAAAGGATGAGCCTGCCAAGCTTGAACCCGGAGATGTGGTAAGCTTTGCCGGTGAAGAATTCTATGTTGAGTGACGGCAGGTAGGTGGCATAGGGGATAAATATACAAGACACAAGAGGGCGCTGCAAAGATTTTTAATATCTTTTCTATTGTTGAACGCGGTTCATTTTGTTATAATGCCCGATGAAGTATATTCGGGAGCATATCAGGGATAAGGTATGTAAGAAGCAGGTACAGGCTGCGGAACCGGGGAAGACAGAGGAGTCAGTCATGAACATTTCAGAGATAATAGCAAAGGAATTACAGGTAAAGACATGGCAGGTGGAGGCGGCGGTAACGCTTATCGATGAAGGCAATACCATACCCTTTATCGCGAGATACAGAAAAGAGAAAACCGGCGAGCTAAACGATGAGCAGCTCAGAACTCTCTTCGAGAGACTTACATATTTAAGAAATCTGGAGGAAAGGAAGGAGCAGGTTATAGCTTCCATAGAGGAGCAGGGCAAGCTGACGGATGAATTAAGGGAAAAGATACTTGCGGCTGAGCAGCTTGTCACGGTGGAGGATCTGTACAGGCCTTACAAGCAGAGAAAGAAGACACGTGCCGATGTGGCAAGGGAGAAGGGGCTCGAGGGGCTGGCAAATATCATACTGCTTCAGATGACGGATCATGATATAAGAGAGGATGCAAAGGATTACATATCCGAGGAGAAGGAAGTCGCGGACGAGGATGCCGCCATAGCGGGAGCGCTTGACATAATCGCCGAGGGCGTGTCCGATGAGGCGGACTACAGGACAAAGATAAGGAAGATGACCGAGAAGGAAGGCTTCCTTGTCAGCAAAGCAAAGGATGCCGAGGCTGAGTCGGTGTACGAGAATTACTATGATTTCAGACAGCCGATAAGCAAACTGCCGGATCACCAGGTGCTTGCCGTGAACCGCGGTGAGAGCGAGAAGTTCCTTACGGTCAAGATAGAAGCTCCCGAGGAGGAGATCTTAAGATATATAGAGCATGAGAAGATAGTCAGAGAGAATCCTTTTACCACGCAGTATATAAAGGCAGCCATAGAAGATGCCTACGACAGGCTTATCGCGCCTTCGATAGAACGGGAGATAAGGTCTTTTCTTACAGAGAAGGCTGAGGATTCGGCTATAGCGGTATTCGGCAAGAACCTGCATCAGCTCCTGATGCAGGCACCTGTAGCCGGACGCAGAGTGCTTGGCTGGGACCCGGCTTTCAGGACCGGCTGCAAGCTTGCGGTAGTCGACGAGACAGGTAAGGTGCTTGACACCGCCGTTGTATACCCGACCGCCCCGACTAACGAAGCGAAGATAAAGGCGGCAAAGGACAAGGTCAAGCAGCTTATAAAGAAGTACGGTATAAGTCTTATTTCTATAGGAAACGGTACTGCAAGCCGTGAATCCGAGATGATAGTAGCCGAGATCATAAAGGAGATTCCCGAGAAGGTAAGCTATGTGATAACAAATGAAGCAGGCGCTTCGGTTTACTCCGCAAGCAAGCTGGCCACCGAGGAGTTCCCCGAGTTTGACGTGGGACAGAGAAGTGCCGCATCCATTGCAAGGCGCGTGCAGGATCCTCTCGCGGAGCTTGTGAAGATTGATCCCAAGTCCATAGGTGTAGGTCAGTATCAGCATGATATGAACCAGAAGAAGCTCGGCGAAGCCTTAACGGGTGTGGTTGAGGACTGTGTGAACTCGGTCGGAGTAGACTTAAATACCGCTTCCGCGCCGCTTATGGAATACATATCCGGTATAAACAAGAATATAGCTAAGAATATAGTAGCTTACCGTGAGGAAAACGGAAGCTTCAAGGAGAGAAAAGAGCTCTTGAAGGTACCGCGTCTCGGGCCTAAGGCTTATGAGCAGTGCGCCGGCTTTATGAGGATATCGGGAGGTAAAAACCCGTTAGACAACACGGGAGTACACCCAGAGAGCTACGATGCTGCCGGAAAGCTGCTTTCCGAGTGCGGACTTTCCATGGCTGATGTTAAGGACGGTGCAGCCCTTTTTGTCAAGGATTACAAGATCATGGCTGACAAGCTCGGAGTAGGTGAACCTACGCTTCGCGATATAGTAAAGGAAATCTCTTCCCCCGGACGTGATCCGCGTGCCGATCTTCCGCCTGTGGTCCTGCGAAGTGATGTGCTCGAGCTCAAGGACTTAAAGGAGGGCATGATTCTTAAGGGAACCGTCCGCAATGTGATAGACTTCGGAGCCTTCGTGGACATCGGAGTTCATCAGGATGGCTTAGTCCATATCTCACAGCTCACGAACAAGAAGTTCGTAAAGCACCCTCTCGAGGTAGTAAGTGTGGGCGATATCGTGGATGTAAAGGTTCTGTCGGTAGATGAGAAAAAAGGCAGGATAAGCCTGACAATGATAGTATAAAGAATATGATAATAAACAGTAAAGAGGGATACATACACCGTATGTATCCCTCTTTGCGTCATGGAAGGATTAATAGGAAGTATTGTTATTTTGCCGTAAACTCCTTTATTCCGCTCCACTTGGTATCCTTGTCGGATATCGTGAGATCGTCAAAGGTCATGCCTTCTGGCAGGGGCCAGTCTACTCCGATCTCGGGATCGCTCCAGAGAAGTCCGCCCTCGTCATTCGGATGATAGAAGTCTGTGCACTTATAGGTGAACTCCGCGCTGTCCGAGAGTACTATAAAACCATGAGCGAAGTTCTTCGGGATGAAGAACTGCTTTTTGTTCTCGGCGGAGAGCCTGACTCCAAACCATTTGCCGAAGGTGGCTGAGCCGGGTCTCAAGTCGACAGCTACATCAAAGACTTCGCCGCTCACTACACGAACCAGCTTGTCCTGCGGATAATTGATCTGGAAGTGAAGTCCGCGGAGTACGCCTTTCTTGGAGCTTGACTGATTGTCCTGTACGAACTTGACATCTATCCCTGCGGCCGCAAAATCGTTATAATTGTAGGTCTCCATAAAGTAACCCCGCTCGTCACCGAACACCGAAGGGGTGATGACCTTTAAACCCTCTATCTCGCAGGTTTCAACCGTTATCTTACCGAATTTTTCTGCCATTTTTATATCCTCCTCTTAATAAGCATTAATATCCGATAAGTATAGCCTATTTGTGTCGAAAACTCAATTATAATTCTTGAAATTATGACCTGTTTGGCTTATCATTAGTTACAATTGTGGCACAGTAAAGCGTATTAGAAAATGCGGCAGAAAAACAGTTTTGCCGCAGGCCGGAGGGTACATGGATATAAATAAGGTTTTGATGGAATATGATAATATGTACGGTAACTATTCCCTGGATGAGATAGATGAGTATCTCGAAAACAAGATTGAGGAAGCTTTGACCGAAGGAGACGGTGGTAGTGCCTTTACTCTTATGAATGAGATGCTCGGTCTCTGCCGTGACACCGGGAAGAAGGAGAAGGGGCTTCATTACTGCGAGCTGACACAGCGCATGCTGGACAAGCTCAATCTTCATGGTACTACGGAATATGCGACCTCATTGCTTAATGTGGCCAGCACACAGCGGGCTTTCGGGGAGTATAAGGCTTCCATGCTCTGCTACCGGGAGACCGAGAGCATATACAGGGCGAATCTTACTGACGGGGATTTTGCTTTTGCGGGGCTTTATAACAACTGGAGCCTTCTTTACCAGGAGATGGGTGACCTTGACTCGGCGGTAACCCTGCTTAAAAAAGCGCTTGAGGTGGTCGACAAGTATCCCGAAGCGAGGATACAGCAGGCGACCACACGCACCAATCTTGCCATGACTCTCATATCCGTGTGCAGAAGGGAGCAGGATAAGAAGAGCGACAGTGCTTTTGATGAAGGACTTTCCGACGATTATTACGAAACCTATGATGAGGCGCTGCTTTATTTGGATCAGGCAATCTACAGATTCGAGATAGACGGCGGCAAGGATTATCACTACGGTGCGGCTCTTTCCGCAAAGGGTGACGCTTATATGCTTGCGGCGGATTATAATCTCGCATGTGAGTTTTATGAGAAGAGCCTTAAGGAGATAGAAAGGCATACAGGACAAAATGTATCTTATCACACGGTAAGAGAGAGGCTTGAAGAGGCAAGAAAGAAAGCAGGGCTTGTCAATGAACGGCAGGACAGTCAGGTTGACGCGGGTTTTGCGGGAAGAAGGGCATTTACCCCCGGTGAAGTAAAGATAAGTGCGAGTGATACGGAAAAAAGATTTAAGAATAATATAGAAAGATGTCGTGATTTCTATGAAAACTACGGAGAACCGATGATAAGGGAGCTCTTCCCGGAGTATGCGGGAAGGGTGGCAGCAGGCATGTGCGGAGAGGGTTCTGACTGTCTCGGTTTTGAGGACAGGATATCCGGGGATCACGACTATTTCTTAGGTTTCAGCCTGTGGCTTACGGAAAAAGACTACAATGCCATAGGAAAAGAGCTGGGTGAGGAATATATCAAGCTTGTGGAAAGGCACAGCGAGGAGTACGGTGAAGACGGAAGTTCGCTTATCGTAGCGGATGAAAGAAGAGGCGTTACGACGATCGGACGTTACTTCGAGAGAATACTTAATGTGCGCATAGACGAGAATACCGACCTTGACTCATTTTTCACTGATGAAAGATGGCTTTCTCTTGATGAAGCATCGATTTATACGGCGGTGAGCGGTTCCGTATTCTACGACGGCGAGGGCGTATTTACCGATATAAGAAGAAAATTGAAGGCTTATTATCCGGACAGGGTGTGGTTCCTGAGGCTTGCGCAGACGCTTCATGAGTTTTCTCAGACAGCACAGAGTAACTATGCAAGGAGCATGGCGAGAGGTGACGATCTGACTGCTTTCATTATAAGAGGGCAGGCTTCGGTAAGTGCCCTTAAGCTTGTCTATCTGATCAACAGAAGCTATGCACCCTATTACAAATGGCTGGCGAAAGGGACGGCAAAGCTCCCGGAGCTGCAGGATGTGACTGTTGAACTGGATAAGATGTCGGTCCTTTCGACACAGAGAGACGCCTGGGCGGGAACAAAATATGACGCCGCAAAGTTAAATACCGATGACAGGGTGGTTTCCGGCTTTGAGAGGATAGCAAAGCTTATACTGGACAGCTTGAAGGATAAGGGCCTTGTCTCGGGCAGCGATACATTTCTTGATACTTATGTGGCCGGGATAGCGGCAAAGGCGCTAAAACCGGCAGATGCAAGAACAGATGAAGGAAACAGTGAAATAAACAGTGAAATAAACAGAGAGAAGACAGATATGGGACCGGAGGAAATAAAAGAATATTCGGAAAAAAGAATGACACCGGAAAATGAAGATATAAGCTCCATGAGCCATGATGCGCTGGTGGACTCTATAGTCCTTCATGAGTGGAAACAGTTTGACAAGGTAAAAAATGAGGGCGGAAGGGCGGACTGCCAGGACAACTGGAATACCTTTTCCATCATGAGAAAGAGTCAGTACCTGACCTGGGAGGATGAGCTTTTAAGGAGCTTTTTGTACGATCTGGTCAGCGCCGAGAGCGAGGGACGCAACCTGATCACGGAAAAGTACGGCCGCATGATGGAGTCTACCGCACCGGAGGAGTATGCAAGGATAGCTGCGAGCTTTCCGGAGAAGACGGATGAACACAAGGCTATAGCGGAGTCGATAATCCGTATGCAGGTCGAGTGGATGGAGGAGTTTGCAAAGCGCTATCCGAATATGGCCGGAAATGCGAGAAAGATACACACAAGCGAGGACACTCCCTTTGAAACCTCGTATGAAACCTATCTTCGCGGTGAACTGATGACCTACTCGGACGACACGCTGTACCTGTACGGAAGGTTTATAGTAGGGTTGCAGCGCTTAGGTAAGAATCTTGCATACATGATCATGGATAACACAGCGAAGCTCTATGGTTATCGCGATGTGAGGGATGCGGAGGAGAGACTGAATGAAAGCTAATGAGATTACAGCTATAATAGACGAGTCGGCGCGTAAGCTGAAAACAAGCTACGACAACGAAAAGATATTTGATATGTCAAGGGAGGACAAGGTACCGAACCGCGAGACCATCGTGACCATGATAGATGATTTAAGGCGCGTTACATTTCCGGGCTTTTTCGGTTCGAGAAACATGACTTACGTGGATAAAGAGAGCTTTGCCGCCACAACCTTGGCCGAGATATATGAGAAGCTCTATAAGCAGGCAAAAAATGCTTACGCTTATGTGGAAAAGATTGAAGACTGCGCCGAGCTTGACGGAAAGTCCAAGGAGGTTGCGTTAAGGTTCATAGAGCGTGTGCCTGCCGTGCAGGAGCTTATTATGAAGGATGTCACTGCAGAGTTCTACGGCGATCCCGCAGCGAAGGACAAGGAGGATATCATATTTTCATATCCCGGTCTCTACGCGATATTTGTGTACAGGTATGCTCACGAGCTTTACACTCTCGGACTCCCGTATATACCGAGGATCATGACCGAGCAGGCTCACAGTCAGACAGGCATTGACATAAATCCGGGTGCGGACATAGGCGAGTTCTTCTGCATAGACCACGGAACCGGAATAGTGATCGGCGAAACTACGGTTATCGGAAACCATGTGAAGATATATCAGGGCGTGACCTTAGGCGCGCTTTCCACCAGAAAGGGGCAGGCACTCTCAGGAATAAAGCGTCATCCTACCATAGAGGACAACGTGGTCATCTACGCAAATGCGACGATTTTGGGCGGGGATACCGTCATAGGAGAGAATTCGGTGATCGCCGGCAACACATTTATCACTTCGACCGTACCGAAAAACACAAGGGTGTCTTCAAAGCATCCGGCACTTAAAATGAATGACATGAATTGATCGGCCATGCAGTCGATCGGCCGGATATGGTTGAGAATAATTCTTAAAAGGGTTGATTTATAAGGGAAAAAGTCTTATTATGTACTGTGGCTTTCAAGCCGGATTACAAAGGAAGCAGGGGTGAGAAAAATGATTCAGAAGTATATCACGGACAACGGAAAACTAAGGCAGGTTGACGAATACATGCCCGGACTATGGATCAATATGGTCGCCCCCACACAGGACGAGAGCGTGGAGATAGCCAGAAGATACGGTGTAGACCTGGTGGATGTGAGGGCATCCCTCGATGAGGAGGAGTCATCCCGTGTCGAGGTAAATGATGATTATGTGCTTGTCCTGTTTGATATTCCCACAACCGAGATAAGGCATGATCAGGAGGCGTATTGCACCATACCTCTCGGTGTTATATGGGCACAGGATGCGATAATCACCGTATGCTCGGTTGAAACTCCTGCGCTGAAATACTTTATCGTAAACAATGTGCGCGACTTCTCTACAAAGAAGCAGGTGCGCTTTACATATCAGATCCTATACAGGACCAGCATGCTGTATCAGTCGGCTCTGCGGACGATAGACAGACAGCGTATAGAGATGGAGGAGAGAATGGGCGGAGCCACAGAGGATTCCGATATCATCAATCTTCACGAGCTTGAATCCACGCTTGTCTACTTTGATACGTCGCTGCGCGCCAACCGTATGGTGGTTGACAGACTGACACGCTACAGCGGAGTCAGGAAATTCCCGGAGGATCAGGAGCTGCTCGATGATGTGGTGGTCGAGAATCTGCAGGCCATAGAGATGACGCAGATATACCGTGACATCATCAAAGGTACCAGAGAGCTTATGTCTACCGTGATAGACAACCGACTAAACAACATAATGAAATACCTGACAAGTATCACCATTGTTATGGCGATACCTACCATAATCTCGGGTATGTACGGAATGAATGTGAACGGCAAGGGAATGCCGCTGTCCGAGACGCCATGGGGCTTCGGGCTCATATGTGCACTCACGCTGTTGATATGCATTCTGGTCTGGAGGGTACTAAAGAGAAGAAAGATGCTATAGCAGTATCATTCCGAAAGCGAAGCAGTGTCATTCCGAGGGCGAAGCCCGAGGAATCTTATAATACAGGAGGAGCAAAAACATGAAGAATTACGATAAATACAGAAGAAATTATTACATGCCGCCGGTTCGATCCACCGACTGGGTAAACAAGGAATATATTGACAAAGCGCCTATCTGGTGCAGTGTAGATTTAAGAGACGGAAACCAGGCCTTAGTCGTACCCATGAGCTTAGACGAGAAGATTGAGTTCTACAAGGAACTTATAAGGGTAGGTTTTAAGGAGATTGAGATCGGATTCCCTGCTGCGAGCGACACCGAGTACGAGTTCTGCCGCAAGCTGATAGAGGAGAACCTGATCCCGGATGACGTGACCATACAGGTACTTACACAGGCCAGAGAGCATATCATAAAGAAGACCTTTGAGGCAGTCGCGGGCGCAAACCCGAAGAATGTCATAGTTCATGTATATAACTCGACTTCGGTCGCACAGCGCGAGCAGGTGTTCAAGAAGTCGAAGGAAGAGATAAAGCAGATCGCCATAGACGGCGCCGCTCTGCTCAAGAAGCTTGCGGACGAGGCCGGTGCGGAGTACCGCTTCGAATACTCACCGGAGAGCTTCACGGGTACGGAGCCCGAGTATGCGCTCGAGGTGTGCAATGCCGTGCTCGATGTATGGCAGCCGACAGCCGAAAGGAAGGCGATAATCAATCTTCCGGCTACGGTCGAGATGTCCATGCCGCACGTATATGCAAGTCAGATAGAGTACTTAAGCAAGAATATGAAATATCGTGAAAATGTAGTGCTGTCGCTTCATCCGCATAATGACAGAGGCTGTGGCGTAGCGGACGCGGAGCTCGGACTTCTTGCGGGTGCCGACAGAATAGAGGGTACACTTTTCGGAAACGGCGAGCGCACGGGAAATGTTGATATAATCACCATTGCGCTTAATATGTATACACACGGAGTGGATCCCATACTTGACTTCTCGGATATGCCGAGAATACAGGATGTATATGAGAAGCTTACGGGCATGGAGATATATCCGAGAGAGCCGTACTGCGGACAGCTTGTCTTCGCGGCATTTTCCGGTTCCCATCAGGATGCTATCGCCAAGGGCATGAAGTGGAGAGAGGAGGATCCGAACCAGATGTGGACTGTTCCGTATCTTCCGATCAATCCCGAGGATGTGGGCAGAAAGTACGACGGAGATGTCATAAGGATCAACAGCCAGTCCGGAAAGGGCGGCATAGGATACATTTTGGAGACCAAGTACGGATTTGATCTTCCTCCGAAGATGAGAGAGGACTTAGGATATACCGTGAAGGGCGTATCGGACAGAGAGCACAAGGAGCTTTCGCCGGCAGAGGTTCTCGATATCCTGAAGGAAACCTATGTGAACAAGACCTCTCCGATAGAGCTTCTGGAGTGTCATTTCAAGCAGATAGACGGTATAGATGCCGAGATCACCATAACCGTAAACGGCATGAACAAGGTATATCACGGTCACGGAAACGGAAGACTCGATGCCATAAGCAATGCTATCATGAAGCATTTCGATATAAAGTTCGATATAGCCACCTACAGTGAGCACGCTCTTGAGGTGGGATCGAAGTCACAGGCCTGCGCTTATGTGGGCATAGAGGTTGAGGGCGAAAAAGGCATCACCTGGGGCGCCGGCATCAAGAACGATATCATCGATGCATCCGCGCATGCCCTGATAAGTGCCATAAACCGCACACATATAACCAAGAAATAATTGTGTTAAAGCACCAAATATGATAAACTGTATTGGTTGACAGACAGAAAAACCTTGAAGGAGGCCGCGTATGATTTTTGTTAAATCAGAGGACCTGAAATACGGTATGAGGCTTGCGAAGCCGATATATAACAAGTCTGGAGTTCTTCTTTATGATAGAGACACCAAGCTTACCCTTCAGGGTATAGAGAGTGTCAAGAATTTCGGCTTTTTGGGACTCTATATACTTGAGCCGGCAGAACCTGCTCCGCCCATGACGGAGGAGGATATAGATTTTGAGAGGTTTCAGACTATGGCAGTCTTCTCCATCAGAGAGGAGCTTGATTCGATCATAGCCGGGAAGCAGCCGGGCAATCTCAAGAGACTTGTCAGTGCCATAATGACGAATTACGGAAGGCTCGATCACAAGATCGCATTTACACAGAGTCTCAGAAGTGTTACCGACTATGTATATAAGCACGTGATCAATACTGCCATTTTAAGTGCGCTGATATCGGCGCAGATGAAGCTGGCACCGGTCGATCAGGAGGAGCTTATCGGAGCGGCGCTGCTCCATGATCTGGGCAAGCTGATGCTTCCGAATAAAGTTCGTGAGAAGTACGACGATTATGATACAAACGATCTTATCATAGTCAAGAAGTTCCAAAACGACGGCCTCGGTCTTCTGCGCGCGGAACCGACGATAGATACCGGAGTAAAGCGTATCATAAGTCAGATGCACAAGCTTGAGTACAGTGACGGCAGGGGTGAGGATATAGGCGTTATCCTAAGAGCGACCAAGATCCTTAAAGTAGCAAATGTATTTGATACCATGACCTGTATGAAGCTGTCTCAGCCGATCAAGTCCGAGATAGCGGCAGTTAAGTATCTTCTGTTAAATAAGGACGAGTACGACGAGGAGGTCGTCGGAGCTCTCATAAAGAGTATCAAGCTCCTCACACCGGGTGTGTGCATAGAGCTCACCAACAAGGAAAAGGGATTGGTAATAGCGGAAAATCCCGAAAATATCCTGCGGCCGATGGTGCTTGGTTTTTCCACAAACAAGATATATGATCTGAGCAATAACGGCGTCTACAGAAGATATCAGATCGTGGATATAATGAAGACCATGGATAACCGAGTCAAGATTGACAAGGAGACGCTCAACGAATACTTAAAGCAGGGTTGATAAAGTCTCACGGAATAGGCGATAATCAAAGCGGATTATCGCCTTTTCGCAGTATCCCGATCTATATTTACTACAGCGCACGCCGGAATATTTGCAGGCACAACGCAAAGTACGAGAAAGCGTTCACGATGTTTAATGCAGTGTAAACGGAGAGGCGAACGATATGGACGAAACGAAAGACTACCTCGTAGCGGCGTTAGATGAGGTGAAAAGAAAAAATGAAATAAGTACGGCGATAGATGACCTGAAGATGAGGAAGCGCAAGCTTTCAAAGAGCCTGTCAACCGAAGAAAGGGCTATGGAAAGCGAGATCGACAACACCGTTAAGAGTCGTCGTTCACAGCTGATCGGCTCTTATGATTCGCGTATAGACAGCAATCGCGAGAAAAAGCGCAAGGTCGAGACCAAGAGAGCCAAGAAAAAAAGGCAGCTGATGGATGAGCGCTTCATGGACGAGACGCGACATATCCGTGAGAATAACAGTGATCTTAAGACAGAGATGTCCACTTTGTTAAGAAGAAAACACCTTATGCGGTTTTGCGGGACCAAGGGATATTTTTATCTGTTTTCACCGAGCGGCGCGGGTGAAAGTCTTATCATGGTCCTTCTTCTTATCGCTATATTCATAGGGATCCCGACCGTGGTCATGGAGATCATAAAGCACGCTGTGCTGCTTAAAAAAGCAGATACCAATGTGACGGCATGGTGCGTCGGATGGTTTGCGATAGTTTTTATTGTGTTGCTTCTCATTTATGTGCTTATCTTTAATACGACAAGGCTCAAGGCTCCGGAAGCCATAAAGGAAGCCAGAGCGATATATGACAAAATAAATGCGAACAACAGGCAGATGACAGCCATAAGAAATGCCATCGACAAGGATAAGGACGAGAGCGGCTACGAACTTGGCGCCTATGATGAAAAGCTGAGCATGCTTGAGGCCGAAGCCGAGGAAATAGGAAGAGAAAAGCAGGATGCCATAAGAAGGTTTGATGATGAAACCGCTGGGATCCTGACAGATGAGATAAAACAGAGAAAGCTTCCGGCTATCGAGAATATGAGGTCGGAGTTGGAGGATATAAATGCCGAGCTTGAAAGGTGCGAGTCCGACCTAGAACAGTCTTTAGGCAGGATACAGGCACAGTATGCGACCTATATTGGCGAGGATATGTGCAGGGAAGACCGGCTGACCGATCTTATCTCGATCATGGATGAGGGACAGGCGGCTACAGTATCGCAGGCATTGGAGTTTTACAGAGGAAATTAGTTTTGAGACAGAACGTTAATGAACCTGAAGAAATAGAAGATATAAACAGTGACGGAGAGGAAGTAAGGAGGATCAACCCGCTTCTTTTGCTGATCTTTGTTGTTGCCGTGATCGTGGTCATAGGCATAGTGATGAACCGTTTAAAAACCAGAACCTTCAACGGTTACAAGATCGTGAGCGAAAATGAGTCAACCTATGACAGCGCTGCCGATTATATAGTTTTCAGTGACAATCTGCTTAAGTATACGACCGAAGGAGTGTCTTATATAAATAAAAACGGAGATATAGTATGGACTGCCGGTATAGATATGAATATGCCCAAAGCGGTCGCTCGCGGAGACTATGCCGTTGTTGCGGATATGAGAGGCAACTCTGTCTGTGTGTTTGACAGGGAGGGTGAGGTGTCAAACGAGACCATGCCTTACGAGATCTGTGATGTGGACATAGCCAGGCAGGGTGCTTTTGCGGTTGTTTTAGAGAGCGACAAGACGAACTATATCAATCTGTATAACAAGCTGGGTGAACCGGTCTATGAGATGCAGACCACTATAGATAAGAGCGGATATCCTTTGGATATAACCGTATCCGAGGACGGAAAGAAGCTTTTTACGAGTTATATAAGCGTAGGAGCCGGAGGCATACAGAATCGCCTGGCTGCTTATAACTTTGGCGATGTCGGTCAAAACAGTAATGCCGACCGTATGGTGGGCGGCTATATGATGGAAGGCGAGACGGTATCAAAGCTTTGCTTTGTGGACAATGATACCGTAGCTGCGTTCGGAACATCACATATTTTTATATACAGCATGAAGGAGCTTCCGAGTCAGAAAGCCGTTATCGAGCTTGATAAGCCGGTAAGGAGCATTTTTTATGATTCACAGATGGTCGGGTTTGTTCAGGAGGCACAGGAGCTTACTACGGGGACAGACACGGATGCCGATGCAGCCGGTCATAAGTATAAGATAACTGCGTACAGACTGAACGGAAACAAGAGCTTCGAACATTATATAGATTTTGATTATGAAAATATATCTGCCTGCAAGGGCGAACTGCTTATCACCGGTGGAAGTGAATGCCTTATCTTAAGGGCGAAAGGAAGCGTAAAGTACAGCGGTATACTTGACGGACACATTGTAAGTATGGTCCCGGGTGCCGGAAAGAATGAATATGTTGTGGTTTATGATTCGAGCACTGAGCTGATCAGGCTCAAGTCCGGAGCAAATAAGATCACCGAGGAAGAAACGGAAGAGTAATGGTAGCACTGATTTCATTTATAGTATTTGCATTGTTCGTATTTTTGGGATATATAAGAGGGTTCGCCAAGATAATCCTGAAATTGGCGGCCTTTTTGCTTGCAATCCTTTTATCCAACCTGCTGGCCCCTTTAGTAGGTGACCTGATCGTAGAAAATACGCAAGTAGACGATTATATAAAGCAGCAGGTGTATACCCGTCTTGAGGCAGAGGCCGAGCGTACGATAAAGCAGCAGCTGGATGAGCAGTTTAAGGGATACGGAGTAGATGTCACGACGGAGATGGTCAAGGAAGTGTCCGATCAGGTGAAGAATAACCTGTCGCGAAGTGAAGAGATAGAAGCTTTGCGTGCTCTTAACATACCCGAGTTCGCAAAGACAGCTCTTATCGAGCACAACAATGACGAGATGAAGAAGGAGATGGGAGTGGATAATTTCTACGACTATGTGTCATCCTATGTGGCAAGGGTATGTGTCAATGCCATAGCCTACGGCATAACCTGGGTGATGGTCGGCCTTATCCTGCTGCTTATCTTCTATATTATATCGCTCAGTGTAAAGCTTCCCGTCATACGTACGGTAGATAAGTTTGGCGGTATGGTTTTGGGCGCCGTAGCTGCTGTATTCACTCTGTGGGCAGTTTATGCCGTAGCCGAAGTTATGTCGGGAGCTCCTCTTGCGGACTCGATCAATAAGGAGATTGCCGAGAGCTCTGTCCTGTCAGCGTTCAACAGTGTAAATGTATTTACGAGTATAATCGGTAATATGACTTCCATATAGCGATTCTTATATATAGCAGTGGAAAAATGACAGGATTTTGTACCTTCAAAAAAAATTAAAAACTTTTTTAAAAAAAGTGTTGACAAGCATATAGTGTTGTGATATATTGTACAAGCTGTCGCGTGAGACAGCAAACAACAAAAGGATACAAGACAAAGATTTACAGTAGAAAGGCTTAAAAAAGTTAATACTGAACACCGTTTAATTTTTTTGCCCTTCAGTATCCAACAGTTGAAACCTTGACAACTTAATACCATGTCAACCCCGAAAAATTCTAAAATGATTTTTCGAACAGAAACACAAACAGTAAGTTAGGGAACTTA
>ONVB01000261.1 GCA_900321145.1 uncultured Eubacteriales bacterium
ATATATACTGCCCTGTACCTGTGCACATTCAGTCCCAGACCGGCTGCGACCTCGTCTCCAAGGACCAGGATATCCAGAGACGGTGAAAACAGCTCCGCTAAAATGACTACCGTCACTATGACAGGCACGGCAAATGCCACTGAATACGTATTAAGCGCAGCAAAGCCTCCAAGCTGAAAGGCTGCCCTGTCAGCCACCGTCTCCGGTTTTAGCGATATGATCACATCTATCACCGACAGGCAGAGCGCCGAGATCGCCACTCCCGATAAAACCACCGAGGTTTTGGACATCCCCGTCTCAGCCGACAAAAGAAAGATGATCACCGTCACAACCATGGCGCCCAAAAAGGCCGCGATACATTTTCCCGCATATCGGTACGGAAACAGCCACGCATAGAGCAGGACAAATAATCCGGCGCCGTTGTTTATGCCAAATATCCCCGGTGAAGCCAAGGTGTTGTTCAGGTTGTTCTGCAGAAGATATCCCGATACGGAAAGAGCCGCGCCCGAAGCGGCTGCGGCTATAACCCTGGGTATCCTGACCTGATATACGATTACTTCAAGGTACTTCGTTCCTCTGCCCGCAAGAGTCTCAAGGACCTCAGCCGGGGAAATGGACTTATTTCCCACGATAAGAGCACAGATTGCTGCCGCAAGAAGGACAGCAAGTGACACAAGGTACCACTTTACTTCTTTTTTCATTATTCTCCGTATACTGTCTTATATGCTTCCTCGTAAGCCTCTCCCCAGCGATCGTTCGGCTTTAATCCGAAGAGATCCTTGGAGAGGAGTCTGTAGTTACCCTCTTTTACAGCTGTAAGCGACTCCCAGGCCGGATCAGAGGCAAAAATACCCTCAAAGCTTTCAAGCGCCTTGGTCTCATCACCTCTCGGCACCACAAATATATAGTCCGGATCCGCAGCTACGATTGCTTCCATGGAAAGCTCGTTAAAAACGCTTTCGTCGGATGCTATGTTGGAAAGTCCGAGATTGTTGAATATCTCGCTTGCAAAGTAGTCATTCTTTTCCGCTTTGCTCTTAGTAGCCGACACATGAAGCAACAGATATGACTTCTGTTCCTTCGAAGCAGGAACCTTGGCGATCACCTCATCCACCCTGTCGCGCACACGTACCACATTTTCCTCATAGAGGTCGGACCTGCCGGTAAGCTCCGTAAATTCCTTCATAACAGTCTCATAATCCGCGTAATCGTCTATGTTGGTAAACACTACTTTTATTCCTGCCGCCTCGGCAGCCTCTCCCAGTGCCTTCTGTGCCGGATCTGTGGAAAACAGGATCAAAAGGTCGGGCTCTAAAGCAACTATCGCCTCAAGGCTCACATGATCCATATCACCTAAATTCTCTACATCCTCATTCAGACCTTTAATCTTCAAAGCGTCATCGGAGGTTGCGATCAGTTCACCTCCGGCCAACACCCAAAGCTCCGCATTGGACTTCGACAATGCTATCACCCGCTCTATCTCCGACGGTGATGAGGCGGATACATTATCTCTGCCGCATCCAGCAAGCAGTGCCGCCAACATAAGAACCATGATGGTTATCAGTGTATTTTTACTCTCCCTTATATGCTTTCCAAATTGCTTCATTGAACTTATCCTTTCCTACTCTGTCTATTGTAAACTTGAATCTCTCGCCGGGATTGGCATTCTCCTCAAAGAATTTTAACGCAGCATCGCACACCCTGAACAAGACATCCTTATTTTCGACAAAAGGTATTACGGCTTCTCCCTTGTTGATCTTGTTTCCGAACAGGCCTCCAAAGCTTATAAGGTACCCCGGTGTGCTCTCATATGCATCTGTCGGACAGCTGAATACACAGCGTCCGCAATAGTTACACTTTTCCCTGTCTATCTCTATGACGCCGTCTTTTATCGTGATGGCACCCTCACGACAGACCTTGGCGCACACGCCGCAGTTGATACAAGCCTCCTGCTTCCATGCCACTTTGACTCCGCCCTTGATGCCGAGATCGTTTTCCTCAGCCTTCAGGCAGTTATTCTGACAGCCGGTGATACCAAACTTAAACTTGTGAGGAAGCTCCTTTCCGAAGTACCTTTCGCTCAACTCCTTAGCAAGCTCCTCGGTCTCTATACAGCCGTTCGGACAGACCTCCGAGCCCTGACAGGCCGTGACCGTACGAACTCTCGGTCCGCAGACTCCCGGACTTGCACCGCCCTTTTCAAGCACACTCTTGACCTCATCTATATCCTCCAGCTTAATAAACGGGATCTCTATCCCCTGTCTCGATGTCAGGTGTATATACCCGTGACCGTATTTGTTTGCCACCTCTGTTATCGCCACAAGCTGCTCGGTGCTGACCTGACCGCCTACCACAGAAAGCCGAAGAGAAAAGTTGTCCTTCTGCTTCTGCTTCATAAAACCGCCTTTTTTCAGTGTTGCATAATCTGTAGCCATATACAAACCTCCCCGATATCATAATATGCCATAAATCTTTTCATCGATCACC
>ONVB01000280.1 GCA_900321145.1 uncultured Eubacteriales bacterium
CTTCCCTTCCACCATACCTTCGGACTTATAACAGCCATATTTATGGTATTCAACTACAGGCGTTCCACTTATATAAACAGGAGCCTTAAGTATCTCTTAAAGGAGCTCTCCGTGGTTCGTCCGCAGACACTGTTTTTGGTTCCTCTCTTCGTGGAGAATTTCTATAAGAGGATAATCCAGACCGCGAAGAAGCAGGGCAAGGAAAAGATGCTCAAGACCGCCATGAAGCACAGCGAGGTTCTCTTAAAGATCGGTCTCGATTTCAGAGAGAAGTTCTTCAAGGATATCCTGAAGACCTTCGGCGGCAATCTCGAGTTCATCATTTGCGGCGGTGCCCCCTTGAACGAGCACTATGTAAAGGCCTTCAGAGCCTTCGGTATAGAGATCTTAAACGGTTACGGTATAACAGAGTGCTCGCCGGTGCTCTCGGTCAACAGAAACCACTACCACCGCGACGGAAGTGTCGGCCTGGTGCTTGACGGTGTGGACGTAAGGATCTCGGAGGACGATGAGATCGTCGTAAAAGGCGACAATGTCATGATGGGATACTACAAGGACAACATCTCAACCGCGCAGGCATTTATCGACGGCTGGTACAGGACCGGAGATTTGGGCCACGTAGATGACGACGGTTTCCTCTTTATCACCGGACGTGAGAAAAACCTTATCATCCTTTCCAACGGCGAAAATGTATCGCCCGAGGAGTTAGAGCTTTTGGTAGGCGTTGTTCCCGGTGTCTGCGAGACTGTCGTTTACTCCGACGACAAGGGCATAGTGGCGGAGATCTTCCCCGAAGAGGATTACCTGAACAATCAGCCTCACTTCGATGCGAAGATCGCCGAGATCAACAAGAAGCTTCCGGTATTCAAGAGGATCAACACCGTTAAGCTTAGAAGCACAGAGTTTCCCAAGAACTCTTCCAGGAAGATCATGAGGAACAAGATCCATACAGAGAATTAAAACATCAAAACACTAAAAGAGGTTTTCGAATATGAACTTATCATTGAGAAAAAGCTTAAACGACTGTTACATGTACGGCGAGATAATCACTTCACAGGGCTTCTCACCCGCAGGTGAGATAAGCATGCGCGAGATGATACGCTTTGACCTGATGCAGTTTCTGGTATATATGCTAGATACGAGCGAAGGAAATATGTATCCGGAGATAACCTTTATCCAGCAGTATCTGTCACAGTATTTTACACAGGCAAGCATATTAAAGTTCAAGTATGACAGGACCGCGGATGCCGACTTCGCAACCAAGGTTCCGAGATCCTTCACCTACTTTACAAAAGCCGACCTTTCCGGTAAGACAGCCTATACCACTCAGGGCTTCTCCAAAGCAAGGTCGCTCTACAATCTCTACTGCGAGATGGGCCAGGAATTCGTGTCCTGCGACAACCATGTAACGGATGCGGAGATAAAAAAACTCACAGAGTATACCGGAATGATCGAGGAATACTTAAGAAAGCATAAGGTATTCGAACCCGGAAAGGGGCCCGCTCCCGGAAGCATCAACGACAAAAAACCGGGAACCGTAAAGCCTGCTTCCGGCAGTTCAAAGCCTGCAGACTCATCGGCTTCGGCATCTAACACGGGCAAGGTCGTAGGCTCTACCGCAGCCGAGGCCAAGGCCGCCATGGAAGCCATGAAGGGAACCATCAACAAAAACGAGGTCCCCGAACAGGATATAACCTTGGAAGAGATAATGGACGAGCTCAATTCCCTGACCGGTCTTGCCGATGTCAAGAAGGACTTAAAGAATCTCGTCAACCTGCTCAAGGTAAAGAAGCTCAGGGAAGAAAGAGGCATGAAACAGCCCTCTGTTACCCTTCATATGGTATTCTCCGGCAATCCCGGAACAGGTAAGACAACCGTAGCGCGTATGCTCGCCAAGATATATAAGTGTCTCGGTGTATGCCGCGAGGGACAGTTGGTCGAGGTCGACAGGTCTGGTTTGGTCGAAGGTTTCGTGGGACAGACCGCGATCAAAACAAAAGAGGTTGTGGAAAGTGCTCTCGGCGGAGTACTCTTTATAGATGAGGCCTATACCTTAACGAACGGCAAGGACGGAAAGGACTTCGGGCAGGAAGCTTTAGATACCCTGCTCAAGCTTATGGAGGATAACCGCGATGATCTGATCGTGATCGTGGCAGGCTACACGGATCTTATGGAGGAATTCGTAAACTCAAATCCGGGACTCAAATCGCGCTTCAACAAATATATTCAGTTTGCCGATTACACCGGTCAGGAGCTCTATGATATATTTATGAGCATGTGCAAGAAGCAGGAATATGTTCCCAACGATGCCGGTAAGAAGCATGTTCTCGAGTACCTTACAAAGCGCGCCGAGGCTCATGACGAGAATTTTGCAAACGCGCGTGAGGTCAGAAACTATCTCGAGCGTTCCATCCAGAGACAGGCGACAAGGATCGTCAAGCTTAAGGATGTAAGCGACACACAGCTTAAGACCCTTACCAAGGCGGATCTGACGGAGGATGAAGAAAAAGCATAACTCAGATACGGCTGAAGGAAATATAAGAA
>ONVB01000254.1 GCA_900321145.1 uncultured Eubacteriales bacterium
ATCTTTCTTATATCGGAATCGATACCCTGGGACTTCGAATGGAGAGGATATGTGAGAATGCGGATGCGCTTGCCAAAGTATTGGACAGGGAGCCTGATATCCGGGTTAACTATCTGACACTTCCGGATCATCCGTATCGCAGCAGCGTCGATGAGATACTTAACGGCTACGGCGGCGGTATCCTTACCTTCAGAGCAGGAACCAAGGAGAGAGCGTTTAAGATCATCAACAGCCTGAAATATGCTTTCATAGCCAGCAACATCGGAGATATCAGAACTCTTGTCATCCATCCGGCTTCCACGCTTTACATCCACTCGGGAGCTTTGGAAACGGAAGCCGCAGGCGTGTACGAGGATACTGTTCGAGTAAGCGTCGGCATAGAGAACAAAGAGGATCTGACGGAAGATTTTCTGCGGGCCGTAAGGGAAAGCAGGGAAAACTGAAGATGACTGACCGTGTCATATGTGAACAAATCGTAATAGATGAAAGTGTCCTGTCACTGATCTGTGAGCAGGCCCGGAAGGATTATCCCGAAGAAGGCTGCGGTTTGCTTTTTGAAAAGGACGGCATCATAGAGGATGCGGTACCGATAAGAAATTCTGCCGGAACATGTGATGCATCAAGTCGATATTTGATGGATCCCAAAGAGGTTTACGAAGCAGAAAGATCAAGAGAAAAAGAAGGTCTCTATACGGCGGGAGTATATCACTCTCATCCCGATCTTCCCGCGGTTTTGTCCGGAGAGGATGAAAGACTTATGATACCGGAACAGGTATATGTGATCATATCCGTGAACGTAAGAGAGATACAAGAAATAAATGCCTTTATCAAGCCTCTTGATACCATGACAGCGGTTAGGCTTGAGATAAAGGATGTTAGGTAGATTATGAAGACTTAAGAACCATCATAGGTAATCCGCCGAAAGCGGCGATGACTTATGACAAAGCCCGGAGGAATAAAGCATGAAGGTGATAATATCGGCAACATTGAGAAGCTTCTTTGACAGAGAGCATGAGGCGGAGGTTTCGGCTTCCACTGTCGGAAGCCTTAAAGATGCGCTCATCACAAAATATCCTGAGAGCAGGAAAGCATTTTATGATGAAAACGGAGAGCAAAGATGCTTCGCCAGGATATTTGTGGATGGTGAGGATAAGACAGATAAGGAATTCTCGGGTGATGTGATACTTCCGACATCAAAGGTTCTTCTGCTTCCGGCCATAGCCGGTGGGGCCCCGAATGACAGTATCATTTCGGACGAGAGGAGAAAAGAGGTAACGCTTGATAACAACGAGATTGAAAGGTTTAACAAGCATCTTCTGTTAAGGGAGATAGGAGTTAAAGGGCAGAAGAGGATAAAAGCAGCCAGGGTAGCTGTGGTGGGCGCGGGCGCGCTCGGGTCTCCGGTGATACAGTATCTTGCAGCTGCCGGTGTCGGAACCATAAAGGTGATCGACAGCGATATCGTTTCGCTTGAGAATCTTCAGAGCCAGGTGCTTCACAGCCAGAGAGACCTAAAGCGTCCCAAGGTTGCATCCGCAAAGGATTCTGTAAAGAATATAAATAAAACAATAGAGTTTATAGCCGAAAATGTAAGGCTTACAGCGGAGAACGCGACTGAGCTTATAGAAGGCTTCGACATTGTTATAGACTGCTCCGACAACTTCGCAACAAGGTATACTTTAAATGATGCATGTATTCTGAGCGGAATACCCGTTGTGTTCGGTGCCATATATCAGTACGAGGGTCAGGTTACCATACTCGGACATAAGGACGGTCCGTGTTTGAGATGTATCTTCCCGACTCCGCCGCCGGCAGGTCTTGTTCCCACCTGTGCAGAGGGAGGAACGATAAGTCCTCTTGCGGGAATAATCGGCAGCATACAGGCAAACGAAGCCTTAAAGCTTATCATAGGCATAGGCGAGCATCTGAGCGGAAAGCTGCTTACCGTGGACAGTCTATATCTTAATTCATCGGTGCTGAATGTAAGGTGGAAATGTAACTGCCCTGTGTGCGGGGATCATCCGACCATAAATGCCGTTGAGGATTATGACTATGAGGACTTCTGCGGACTGAGAACCGACGAGGAGGAAATACCGGTAGAAGGCTTCACTCCCGAGGAGCTTGCAAAGAGGATAGATAACGGTGATCCGATGACCATAGTGGATGTAAGAGAACCTCATGAAAGAGCCATACTCCGCTTCCCCGGTGCGATCGTGATCCCGATCGGACAGCTTGCAAGGAGAGTAAAGGAGCTTGATCCCGACAAAGATACGATATTTATATGCAAACAGGGAAAGAGAAGCATTCTTGCAATCAATACATTGAGAGAAGCAGGCTATACGGGCCCCATGTATAACCTAAAGGGTGGAATAGACGCCATGAAGGATATCGTCTTCTCGCATGAAGGCGGCTGGCTGTAGGTATTTAAGCCCCAAGGGCTTGATATAAATCATAATATATTACGGAGGAAAAAAAGATGGCAAAAGAAGCTGAAGAGAAAAAAGAAGGTATTAATGCACTTGGTGCAAAGGCGGCCTATAATCTTGCCAATGTGACCAAGACAAAACCGCAGTTCGGAGCGCTTACTCCGAAGTGGCTTACGAAGTTCCTTGAGTTTAAGGGACTTGAAACCGGAATATTCCGTGTAAATAAGGTTGTAGAGGGTGAGACACCTCTCGATGTACTCTGCAGCCAGACCAAGAAGTCCGATATAATCCCCGACGGATATGTAGAGTATGAGACGGAGCCGAGAGAGTATAGACTCAATTCCATCTCAACCATAATCAATGTAAATACAGCTATTGAAGATGTATACAGTGCACCTTACGACCAGGTTCAGGAGCAGCTCGGTCTGGCTATCGAATCATTAAGAGAGCGCCAGGAAAGCCAGCTTATCAACAATGATGATTACGGTCTTTTGAAAAATATAGCCGATTCGCAGAGAATTCAGACAAGAAACGGTGCGCCTACACCTGACGATCTTGACGAGCTTATCACAAAGGTATGGAAGGAGCCTTCATTCTTCCTCGCTCATCCGAGAGCAATCGCTGCTTTCGAAAGAGAATGCACGAAGAGAGGGGTACCGCCTGTTACCGTAAGTCTTGCCGGAGGCACCTTCCTCACATGGAGAGGCATACCGATCATTCCTACAGACAAGCTTCTTGTAGACGGATTAAAGAATCCGACATCTCAGAGCGGTAAGACCAATATCCTTCTTATAAGGACCGGTGAGGCTAAGCGCGGAGTCATCGGACTCTTCCAGGCCGGACTTAAGAACGAGCATTCACGCGGCCTTTCTGTTCGTTTCCGCGGTATAGATGATAAGGGTGTAGCTTCTTATCTGCTTTCATTATATTGCTCTGCTGCCATTCTTGCTGATGACGCTATCGCAGTGCTTGA
>ONVB01000249.1 GCA_900321145.1 uncultured Eubacteriales bacterium
GATAGTATGCACCGCAAGCTTTGCGATAAAGGAAAAAGCGGTGGATCCCGATGATCCTTCGACAACAGAGACACCGGTCAACCCGGTGAATCCCACATCGGGCAAGAAGGAGATGGTGGTTGACCTTGCCCACACCGAGCAGTTCTACTACGGCACGGATTATTCGTTAAGCTTCCGTGTAGTTGACGGTATCGGCAGCTATGTGTCACCGGATGTGTTCAAGCTTGCGAGCGCCGGGACAGCATGGTTTTCGGGACTTCCGAGTGAGCCGGGCACTTACGACGCAAGGATCTTCATCAAGGGAAATCAGACCTACAACGACTTTATGATGACGGTCAGGTTCTCGATAGTTTACCTGCCCGCTCCGGGCGAAGCCTATACATTTACGGGTGAGAAGGGTAACAACGATTACTTCACCGGAGATGTGAGCATCAACGCTCCGGCAGGTTACAGGATATCCTACAGGCTCGGCGACAGCTATGCGGATTCGCTTGCCTACACCGGGGATAACGGTTTTGTATACTTAAGAAGGAATTCCGACGGTGCCATGACCGGCGCTGTTCAGATAGTTGAAAATGTAAAGCAGGACGGCGAGAAGCCTTCGCTTGCACAGGAGCTTTATGACGAGAACGGAAAGAGCTTGAGCGCGAGCGGTTCCATTTACGCAAATCTCCTGAACTTTGCGATACAGGATGAGCACCTCTCGGTGGTAAGGGTGGACGGCAAGGATGTTCCGGTAAATAACAACAGAGCCGAGATCTCTGTCGAGACAAACGGCGGAGCAAGGACAGTCAGGATAGAGGCGGAGGATGAGGCCGGCAATACATTTGCCACAAACCTTGTCTTTATGGCCGCATGGATGACCGATATGACTGTTCCGGCGGGTACTCAGGTGCTCCTGCAGACAGGAAATACATATAACTTAAGCTCCGGAAAGTGGTCCATGAGCGGCGACTCAAGCATCTACACCGGCGGAAATGTATTCTACGTAAGACAGGATGTCACAGAGACCTTCTCCAAACTTAACTGATAAAGGATAATTCGAATGAAGAGTAATGTCAGATATATAATCGAAACGCTTATAGTCGGAGCGCTGGTGTTCTTCCTCACGATAACGAACCTCTTTATGCCGCTCAATTACATGTTGAGCGACAGGCTGTATCAGATGCCGAGGGGCATAGACAGCAGGATCAAGATAATAGCAATAGACGAGAAGACCCTCACAGAGCTTGGACCGATACAGACCTGGTCGAGATCGAAGTATGCCGATCTGATCGAAGTGCTCAATGCGGACGAGGCATCAAAGCCTCTTATGATCTGCTTTGATATACAGTTCTCCGGAAATGTGGACGAGGGCGATGATGCATTTGCGGCAGCCGCAAAAAAGAGCGGAAACTGCGTGGTAGTCGATCAGCTTATCTACAAGACAAGGGCGCAGATAGACGATGACGGACTTATAACCTACCCGATAGCGGGAGTGGATGAGCCCTTTGAGGCCTTAAAGGATGCAGTAAAAACCGGTTACAGCAATATGGCTCAGGACTCCGACGGCGTGGTAAGAAAGATGCTTGCAAGTCAGGAGTATGACGGAGTCAACTACTCGTCATTTGCAAAGGCTATCTATGAGGAGTATTGCAGGCTTCAGAACATCAGTCCTGTGTCTATCCCAGTAGACAAGTTTGGCAGAAGTCAGATCAATTACTCGGGCAAGCCGGGTGACTATGAGAGCATCTCCATGTCGGATGTATTAAGCGGAAAGATAGACACCCGCGCTTTTAAGGGAAGCATAATCCTGGTCGGTGCATATGCTCAGGGTTTACAGGATAACTTCAAGGTTCCGAATGGCGGCAGCAGCCAGATGTTCGGAGTCGAGATCCACGCGAATATACTCCAGTCTTATATCCAGGGGCGTTTTGCGGTGACCGGAAACCCGTATCTCTTCGGGTTAATCACTGCCGTGGCAGCTATGCTCCTTCACTTTCTGTTCAGGAAGCTCAAGGTGGGCTGGTCGCTTATTATACTCATAGTTGCGATAGCGGCAGAGATTGTTGCCTGCGTTGCTCTTAACAACAGCGGCTATACCTTCAGACTCGTGTACTTCCCGCTTGTGCTTTTAGTTTCGTTTGTGTATTCACTTGCGATAGGTTACATAGCCGAGCAGGCACGCAGGAAAAAGGTTATAAATGCTTTCAAGAAATATGTCGCTCCGCAGATTGTGGACGA
>ONVB01000248.1 GCA_900321145.1 uncultured Eubacteriales bacterium
CGCGGCGCATACCTTGGAATCAAAGCCAACAGCGCAAGTGATCACACTTATCAGCACTATGACAATTACTGTTTTTAAAAATCTATTCATCTGTTAACCTCTGTCTGTATCTAACTCAAACAGTTCCGAACAATTCAGCGGCAAAACAACGCCAACATATACTCGAGGCGCTCGCGATGAGCACTTAGACGGCAGCAAGTTTACGAAGCTGGCGTCTTATGTGCGACGCATGCAGAGTTCTTAGCGAAACAAATACGAAGTATGTAGTTGAGCTTAGAACTCTGTAGAGGCGCATGTGTTTTGAGGGAGTATCGACCGAAAAACACATGTCCGGGATAAGTGAGACCTTAGCGAGCTTGCGAGCTTAGTTCGAACTTATGCAAAGCTCCGAGCCGTGATCCCCGTGCCGCTGAATTGTGACACTCTGCCAGTTATTTCAGTTCCGCTTCCACTTCCTCGGCATAGCGCACAGTTTCCATCGCATCGCGGCAATACCTATCCGCCCCTATGCTGTCGGCGTACTCCTGTGTGAGCACCGCTCCGCCTACGCATACCTTCGCCCATGGCGCCTGCTCACGAAGCAGCTTGATCGTAGTCTCCATAGCCGGAACCGTGGTGGTCATAAGCGCACTCAATCCCACTATGGGCGCATGAAGCCTTACAACCTCGTCTACTACCGTCTGCTCGGGCACATCCTTGCCGAGGTCCGATACCGCAAAGCCGTAATTTTCAAGTATAAGCTTGACGATATTCTTTCCTATGTCGTGTATATCACCGTGTACGGTAGCGATAACAAAGGGGCATCTCGACGGAGCATTTTCGCTGTCAGTCTCTGCCATAAGCTTCTTTACCTCCTCGAAGGCCGCCTTTGCAGCATCCGCCGCCATCAAAAGCTGAGGAAGATATACCTTCTTTTTTTCAAACTGCTCACCGACCGTGTTAAGCGCCGGTATAACCTCCGACTGGATTATCTCCAAGGGCTTCCTTTCCTTGAGCATCTCCTTGGTGAGATTTCCCGTCTTCTCCTTAAGCCCTCTGACTATGGCTGTCTGAAGCTCGGAAGCGGCTGCGCCGTCCGTTCCTGTTTGCCCCGCACTTGCGCTCGCCTGAGCCTGACCTGCTGCCGCACTGCCCGCCGAAGCCGCCGCACTTCCTGCCGGCACCATGGTAGGAAGCTTCTCCGTATAGCTTATATATTCCATGCAGTTCTCGTCCATATCGTGCAGAGCCTTAAATGCATGATATACATTCATCATCTCTGTCGCATAAGGGTTCATGATAGCTGCCGAAAGTCCGTCCTGCAGGCAGAGTGCAAAGAAGGTCGACGTGATTATATTTCTAACCGGAAGTCCGAAGGATACATTCGACACACCGAGCGAGGTATTTACCCCTAAGCCGTGGCGTATATCGTGAACAGCCTTCATGGTAGAAAGCGCCGCTTTTGTATCTGCCGATATGGTCATGGCAAGCGGATCAAATATAAGGTCCTTCTTTTTGATGCCGTACTCGGCCGCCTTCGCTATTATCTTCTCTGCTATCTCTACTCTCTTTTCGGCCGTGTCGGGTATACCGTCCTCGTCTAAGGTAAGACAGACCACGAAGCCTCCGTACTTTGCAACAAGAGGAAATACCTCTTCCATTACTTCTGTCTTGCCGTTGGTCGAGTTGACCATGGCTTTTCCGTTATATGCCCTAAGTCCGGCCTCCATTGCGACCATATCCGTCGTGTCAAGCTGAAGCGGAAGGTCTGTCACGGCCTGAAGCTCCTTTACGGCATCTATCATCATGGCGGGTTCATCTATCTCGGGAAGTCCCACATTTACATCAAGCAGCTGCACTCCCGCGTCCTGCTGCTTCAAGCCCTCACCGAGTATGTAATCTATATCATGCTCCCTTAACGCCTGCTGAAATCTCTTCTTTCCTGTCGGGTTGATCCTCTCTCCTATGAGGATGGGCTTTTCACCGAAGATTACCGCATGGGTGTAGGATGACACCATGGATATACTCTTCTCGGTAACCGGAACCGGAGTTATCTGCTTTGCCTTCTCGCTCACTGCCCTTATATAATCGGGCGTGGTTCCGCAGCAGCCCCCGACTATCCTGATTCCCTTCTCCATAAGTCTTCCGATCGAATCGGCGAACTCGGGAGGATATACATCATAGACCGTCTTTCCGTTTTCGGTCCTCGGGAGTCCTGCATTCGGCTTTAAGAGTACCGGTACGGAGGCATACCTTAGATATTCCTCCATAACGCCCACAAGCTGGTCGGGACCGAGTGAACAGTTAGCCCCTATGGCATCAGCATGCATGCCCTCAAGCATAGCGACCATTGCGGCAGGCGAAGCGCCGGTCATGAGCTTTCCGTCACTTCCGTACGCATTCGACACGAATACCGGCAGGTCTGAATTCTCCTTGGCTGCAAGCAGTGCTGCCTTGGTATCATAGCTGTCGTTCATGGTCTCTATAAAGATAAGGTCTGCGCCCGCCTTCACCCCGCACTTAACAGTCTTGGCATACATAGCGACCGCATCCTCGAACTCGTAGTCACCGTAAGGCTTTAAGAGCTTTCCGAGAGATCCTATGTCTAATGCGATAAACTTTTCCTGTTTCCCACTGCTCTCGTCCCGTGCTTTTCTCGCATTGTCAAATGCGGCGCAGATCAGTTTTTCAAGCTCCTCATCATCTAACTTTAAACCATTCGCACCAAATGTATTCGCTAATACCACATTGCTTCCCGCATCAAAATACGCCTTTTGTATGCGGACTATCTCTTCGGGACGTGTCACATTCCACCGTTCAGGCAGCTCGCCGGGCTGTAACCCCGCTTCCTGAAGAAGTGTACCCATACCTCCGTCGAGGATGATAAAATTTTCTTTCATGTATTCTAAAATGTTCATAGCTTCTCCTAGCGCCACATTTCTTCTTCCCATGGCTTGTGTATTTATCGTATGATCATTCTAATCCAATGATTGCCGTCACCGACTTGGACGGAGACATTAATAGAGACTCATTTAATGTTATCCCCATGCGTCGTCCTGCATCCAATAGCTGCAGGAACTCGGTCTGCACGGTAAGAGGCAGATCCCCAAAGCCCGGAGAGTATCTCGGATGTGCCTTAAATCCGTTAATCTCCGCCGCTCTCCTTACCTCCTCGTTAAATGTGTTGGTCAATGACTCCACTCTCTCGGCACCGCAGCCCTGAAGGAATAACGCTGTCTGCGGCTCGGTCCTTTCGTACCTCCTGATAAGCCTGTCTATGCCTGCACCGACAGTCGCCGCAAAGAGTATGACCTTGCTGCAACCCTTGAGATTGGCTTTCAGATTCTCCGAGTGCTGCTCAAACGGAAGCACCGGATATCCCTCCTCATCAAACACAAGCTCTCTCACGGTATATCCTACCTTGAATACAAG
>ONVB01000244.1 GCA_900321145.1 uncultured Eubacteriales bacterium
CAGTCTCTCGATCAGCTTCAGTGAAAAATCGATCGCGGTTCCGACACCTCTGCTTGTCACAAACTGTCCGTCACTCACAACAGTCTCCTTGCTGATCTTTGCGCCCAAAAGCTGATCCTCACATCCCGGATAACAGGTAGCGGTTATGCCCTTGAGCAATCCCATCTCACCGTATACTGTCGGTGCGGCACAGATGGCAGCAAGCAGCTTGCCCTCATCCTTCGCCTTTATTATAAGCTCGGCGAGACCCTTATGCTCCTTCAGATGCTTCGTGCCCGGCATACCGCCCGGAAGCACGATACAGTCGGCATCTCCCGCATCCTCAAACAGCTTATCCATGCCTACTCTTATCCCGCGAGCTCCCTTTACCTCAAGGCTCCCGGTGACGGATACCATATCAGTCTCCACTCCGGCTCGTCTTAACAAATCAACCGCAGTCAATGCCTCAACCTCTTCAAAGCCTTCGGCAAAAAACATATTTACCTTACTCATATACCTGTCCTCCTTAAATATCCTTCGCTATGTTCGGGATGATTTCGCTTCAACCGAAAGAATATATTATCCTTGCATCAAATTTAATTGCCTGTAAGCAGCATTAAGTATATAATAGTTTAGTATTTTTGTAAAGAAAGGATATACGTTATGGAGATAGAAAGGAAGTTTTTATTAAGCAGTCTGCCTGAGCTTGAACAAGCCTATTGCTACCGCATAGAGCAGGCTTATGTGGAAACCGATCCCGTGATCAGAGTCAGGCTTCGCGCGGATATCAGCGCCGACGGAGCCCTCGGAAAAGAAAGATATATATTAACGGTCAAGACCGGAGGCCTTATGGCACACGAGGAGTTCGAGACGGATATAAGCAAAGAGGCTTATGAAAGACTTTGCGCCAAAGCATGCGGAAATGTGATCACCAAGGACAGATACATCCTTCCGCTTGAGGACGATCTGAAGCTCGAGCTTGACATCTTCCACGGAGCATTTGAGGGATTGGTCCTCGGCGAGGTGGAATTTCCGAGCGAAGAAAAAGCCCGTGACTACACCCCTCCTTCATATATAAAGGAGGATGTGACCATGGACGGGCGTTTTCACAATAACCGTATGAGTATGATGAGCAGCGAAGAGATTGAAGCCCTGCTCAGTTCTGTTCATCAGCTTTGAACGAAGCTATGGCAGCGGTTATCATATGCACAGTGATAAATATACCTACTCCGCTGACTATAAAGCCCGGGATAAGTCCGAGCGCACTGTTAAAGTTTGAGATGACAAAGGCGAGGCTCTCTCCGTAGAAGCTTATCATGAAAAGCTCCGCGAACGAAAGCCTTAGGTCCAGCTGTCTTATAAGCAGCTTCAAAATCCCCGCAAGTATAAGCGCTATTACTGCGTACTTTATAAAGTTCGCCATGAAAGAGACCACAAGTCCGAGCACAAGATACGCATATATATACGGAACCGCATTTACCAGGTCATCGTTTGTAAAGTTCTCGGGAAGGATCGTCGAAAGCGGCATTTTTCCGTAGTTACCCACCTCTCCGCCGTAGGATATGTTCAGTGAAAGCTTGCGCGCTCCTATCGCCACGTAGGCGCCCTCCGCGCGCATACGGCTTTCGCCGACCTCGTCCGCCTCCGTGTTGATTATGATATGCACTCCGTTTATCGAGAGCATAAACGGTCTCTCGGATACCAGTGCATCAGACTTATACTCAAGCTTAGGCATCTCCTCGGAGAAGAGCTTGGTAAAGCCTCCGAAACCCGCTATGGACGAAGCGACCGGAATGATATACCCTACCAGACTCAGGATAAACATCATCACAGCAACATAGGCTGCAGAACGGCGTCCCGTGAGTTCTATCAGTTCCTTATATTTACGTGGCTTAAACATGCCGTAAACTATCTGTTCGGAAAAAGTCATAGCTACCTCTCTTCCTTCATCTCAAACCCCGCCTTCGGGATCATGACAGACACTATCGTTCCCTTGTCGGGCTTGTTCTTAACCTCGATCATGCCGCCACACATCTTCTTCAATACTTTCTTTATATCCCTGTAGCTTTCCTTGCCGGTGAATCTCCTGTCCGGCCCCAGGCCGCTGCCGTTATCGACTATCTGTATCACATAGCAGTCAAGCCTTTCATAGCTTCTCATCACTATCTTTCCGGGATTATCTCCCGAAAGCGCTCCGTTAGTAACGGCATTTTCGACCAATGGTTCTATCGTATTAAACGGAACATTAAAATCTATTATCTTATCCTCCACGATGCAATCAAGTCCGGGATGGTTTCTCTCCTGCATGCCGAGGTAGGACTTTATATATTTTAGCTCCTCCGCAAAAGGAACCATAGCCCTCTCGTTTGCGGTCTTCATATTATACTTCATATATACCGAGGTATCATATATCAGTCTTCCGTCCTCTTCACTGAAGGCCTTCACACTGTTCATGGCGGTATTCATGGTGCTGAAGATAAACCTGGTATTCAGACGTTTTATCGCATGCGACTTCTCCTGCTCCACATTTTCGAGAGCATAATCCCTCTCCTTCGTCACCTGGGCAGCCATGGTCTTTTCCGTTGATATCATGATCATTGCCATAAATACAAAGAGTCCCGCAGTAAGCACCATACCGTCACAGGTTCTGTAGAATTCAAACAGGGACAGAACCGCCTCAAGCACACACGCAGCAGTCAGCACCAGATTGGCCATAAGCGCCGACACTATGGTTTTATCCGAATAGACATCCGCAGCAAGATACATGATGAGCGAAAGTATCAAAAGTCCTACAGTTATGAAGACCTTCGTTACACCCATGAAAGAAGCAAAATCCATCACATAGAGCATCTGAAACACTATGCCCGTCAGCATGAATACAGAGAAAACATATATGCCCACGTCAAGTATACCCGCCAGGCGCCTCTTTATGGCAAAGCACCTTATATGCATCAGATAAAGAATCGGCATGAGCAAAAGAAGCACCATACTGCTCATATATATCCCGAATACATTTCCCGTGACAAGCTCCATGATCGGATTCGAAAGGATGCTCCACAGCGAAGTGACGAAGACAAAGGCAAATGCATAGCCCGAACGCTTCCTGTCTATCTCCGCACGCTTATCCATGACTAACGCAACAGACAAAATGACTGATATGATCAACAGCGTAATGGAGATCACAAAGCTCATACCGTTTGACTTGACGATAGACGCCGCCACATCTCCTTTTGTACTGACGGATATCTCGGGGATCATACCGCTGTACTTTTTATAACCCGATGAAAGATATATCGCTATAACATCTCCGGGCTCGGCATTTCCTATAGGTACCAGATGAGTCTTCGGCACAGCCGTCTTGATAACCCTGTTATCATTTAACACACCATATTCATATACTCTATCCTCACCCACGGTTACGATCACATTCTGGAACATAGTCTTAAAGGTAAGAACAGACTTTTCATTTATCCCCTCCGGCGCCACATGCATTATCGTGACTATATCTCCGGCTGAGGCATCACTCTTATACGGAAGCGAGATCATCCGGTCATTTTCACTCTCAAAGTCACGAAGTATCCAGTTCGTACTGAACTTATCGGGCTGCTCGCTGCTTATACGCTCCGACTTTGCCGGAGCAAAGACAAACGAGAAAAGAAATATGCAGATCAGGCCGACCGCACAGGCTATAAGTACTATATAATTAAGTGATTTAAGCTTCTTCTTGTTCATATCGGAAATATGCACTCCATGTCATTTATCGGTAATGCTTTTTTACACCAGCTCAAAGTGCTCCAAAGCTTTTTTTATACCGTCATTTTCCACAGTGTCCGTAACATACATAGCCACTTCAAGGATCTCCGGTGAGCTGTTTCCCATGGCTATACTGTGCGGCACACATGTCATCATATCCATATCGTTGTTGGAATCTCCGAACACATAGACATCCTCCTTAGTCACACCGTAGTACTTTATCAGATAATCTATGCCTGTAGCTTTAGAGTGTCCGAGCGGCACACACTCGGCAAAGCTTGTCCCGTGTCTTATGGGATTAAAGTATCTGCTTACATAGTCATAAAACTCATCTATATGAGCATTTCCATCGTAATACCATGCAGTAAACTTGTCAAACAGAAAATCCCCGGACTCTATGTCATCCACAACCTTACCGCCAAGGCTGATAAAATACTTCAATGTATCCGTGATCCATGCCGCACGGTCGTCCATCATATCTTTATCAAAGCAGGTCAGGCACTCATGCTCAAACATGGCATGTATGTCCCACTCTCTTAAGTGCCTTGCGATATCATAGCAAAGCTCCCTGTCAAGCTTATGGTTATACAGTACCCTGTCTCCCTCGCTTATATAAAGTCCGCAGCCGCAGACCATACCGTCGAAGCCGACATCGCAGATGTACTTCGGTATATTTACCCTGGTCCTTCCCGAATTGATGAAGGCCTTGTGCCCTTTTGTACGCGCGGCTTTTATTGCTTCCGCGGCACTTTCGGGAAGAAGCCTCCTCTTATCTTCGGTTATCAGGGTTCCGTCTATATCAAAAAATAATAGTTTCATTTTTTTCTCTCGGTTTATCTGATCTTCTTCATAAGGTCTATCATCTCCAAAGCACCCAAGGCACAATCATAGCCCTTATTGCCTGCCTTGGTACCGGCACGCTCCACAGCCTGCTCTATATTATCTGTGGTCAGTATTCCGAACATAACCGGGACTCCGCTTGAAAGCGAAGCCTGGGCAACTCCCTTTGATACCTCCGCACACACATAGTCATAATGACTTGTCGCGCCTCTTATAACCGCGCCGAGGGCGATGATCGCATCATACTCTCCCGACTCTGCCATGGTCTTTGCGACAAGGGGTATCTCAAATGCTCCCGGAACCCAGGCGAGGGTTATGTCGTCATCTGCCACACCGTGTCTGACAAGCGCATCCTGCGCACCTCCTATAAGCTTGCTCACGATAAATTCGTTGAACCTTGAAGCCACTATACCGATCTTAGGAGCCTTCGAGCCGTCTATATTGCCGTTTACATTTCCCACTACCATATTTCCTTCGATTTTCTTCATCTTTCTTTCCTCCTGATATTCTAAAATCCTTTTTATTCCACATTTTTTAATATATGTCCCATCTTATCCTTCTTTGTCTTCAGGTAGAAGCTGTCGTACGGGCCCGGCTCCATCTCTATCGGCACTCTCTCGACGATCTCCAAATTGAACCCCTTAAGGCCGTATATCTTGAGCGGATTATTTGTAAGCAGCTTCAATTTCCTCGCCCCGAGGTCAACAAGGATCTGAGTACCTATGGTGTAGTCCCTTGCGTCCTCCGGGAAACCGAGCTTTAAGTTGGCCTCGACCGTATCGAGTCCCTGGTCCTGAAGCTCATAAGCCCTTATCTTATTGATAAGTCCTATGCCTCTTCCCTCCTGACGCATATAGAGAAGTATTCCCCTTCCCTCCTTAGCGATCATCTTCATGGCCGCATCGTACTGCTGCCCGCAGTCGCACCTTGCCGAGCCTAAAGCGTCACCCGTAAGGCACTCGGAATGAACTCTGCACAAAACCGGCTCGCCGTCAGTGATATCGCCCTTTACAAGAGCCACATGATGCTCACCGTTGAGCTTGTTCACATAGCCGTATATGGTAAATTCTCCGTATCTCGTAGGCATCTTCGCCTTGGCCACACACTCGACGAATACCTCATGCTCCTTACGGTACTGTACGAGCTTTTCCACCGTCGATATCTTAAGCTCATGCTTTTGGGCAAATGCTACAAGGTCGTCATATCTTGCCATCTCTCCATCTTCACGCATGATCTCGCAGCAAAGACCGACCGGCTTCAAACCCGCAAGCTTCATCAGATCTACGGTTGCCTCGGTATGACCTCTTCTCTCTATCACGCCTCCCGGCCTTGCCTCCAGCGGAAACATATGCCCCGGACGTCTAAAGTCCTCAGGCTTAGCTCCGTCCTCCACGAACTTTCTTGCGGTTATTCCACGCTCCGCAGCCGAGATACCGGTTGTCGTAGACACATGATCCACAGACACCGAAAATGCGGTGCAGTGATTGTCTGTATTGGTTATACACATCTGCGGAAGGTTCAGCTTATCGGTATACGCCGGATCCATCGGCATACAGATAAGCCCGCGGGCGTGCGCCGCCATAAAGTTCACATTCTCCGTGGTCGCGAACTCCGCGGCACAGATGACATCGCCCTCGTTCTCGCGGTTCTCGTCATCCATGATCACTACGGGACGACCGAGCTTTAAGTCGGCGACTATTTCTTCGATAGTGTTAAGCTGCATATTATCCTCCTATACTACAAAACCGTTTCTTGCCAGCATTTCGAGATTCAGACCACTCTTTTTTTCGCTCGGAGCCCCACTTCTTCCAAGCAGGCGCTCGACGTATTTTGCAATTATATCATTCTCGAGGTTAACCGTATCCCCGGGCTTTTTGTCTAACAGAGTAGTCGCAGCTCCGGTGTGAGGTATGATCGAGACCGAAAAGAATGAGTCG
>ONVB01000243.1 GCA_900321145.1 uncultured Eubacteriales bacterium
CGGATAGTGAGAAGGAACAGTTTACAAACGGAGTAAAGATTGAAGAAATCAAGGCACAGATGCTTTCTGCATAGCGATTATTGAATAATGTGACGTTTACTTAAAAGGCGTGTGGCAAAAGTCATGCGCCTTTTTCAATGGGAGAAAAACATGAGCGACAGATGGAAACTCTACAAGAAATGCGATGACTTCCGCGTGCAGGCACCACAGGCGGTGCAGGATATCATAGAGATAAAAAGCATAGCGGAGAATGGGATATTCGAGATCGGGACCGGCGGGGTGTATACAAAGTGCTATACATTTTCGGATATCAACTACGCAACGGCTTCTGGGGAGAAGCAGGAGGCGATGATTCAGATATGCCTTGCGATTTTGTAGTATGGTAGATACTCCCAGTGAATCCTGATCATCCGTCACTTTCTCCGTCCAACTCTGTTCTTACAGATGCTGTAGATGCTAGGGAGTTAAAAAGATTCGCAAGCAATGCACCCGATATATTATGCCACACAGAAAAGATTGCTCCGGGAACCGTGGCCATTGAAAGGTCCGGAAAGGAAGTCTGTGCCAGCGATGTAGCGAGACCGGAATTCTGCATTCCAATCTCGATGGATATCGCCTTCTTCCTCTCAATCGGCATCTTAAGAACACAGCCTAACAGGTATCCGACCGCATAACCCAGAGTATTATGAAGAATGACTACAACAAATACCAAAAGACCGGTATTTAAGATTCTCTCGGAATTGTGTGAAACAACTGCTGCGACGATTAGGGTTATGGAAACAACGGAGACCACCGGAAGTGCTTCCTTTACCTTCACTGTATACTTCCCCCATATCCCGTTGATCACAAATCCAAGTACAATGGGAATGATCACAACCTTGATAATGGAGAGGAACATACTTGCGATGTCTACCGTTACCGAAGTCTTTAAGAGAAGATAGGTAATCGCAGGGGTAAGGAATGGTGCCAACAAGGTATTTACACTTGTCATACCTACCGAGAGTGCCACATCGCCCTTACTTAAATAGGTCATCACATTACTAGAGGTTCCGCCCGGACAAGTTCCCACCAGTATGACACCTGCCAAAAGCCCTGTTTCCAGTCCAAATATCTTTCCCAGCGCAAAAGCTAACAATGGCATGATCGTAAACTGTGCAATACATCCTATGATGATATCCTTCGGTCTGGTAAAGATCACGATAAAGTCAGACGGTTTCAAGGTTAAACCCATACCAAACATCACCAGCATCAGAAGATAATTGATCCAGGATGTCTGCACCCACAGACATGTCTTTGGCACAAACAGCGCCAGCGCAGCAACGATCAGTACGATCAATGCCATGTACCTTCCTATAAGATTAACTGTTTTTTTCATGTGGATTCTTTCCTTTTTTTATATAGCGGTTTATATTCAAAGTCTTTATTTTCTGACAAATGCTCCGCTGGTCTTGCCCGGAGCTTTGCCCCCCTTCGAAACTGCGACAACTCTTATGGCCTCGAGCCTTTTGGAGAGCCCTGCTGTTCCGGACGATTCGCCATTCTTGGCCCATCCGAGCCAGCCGAAGGACTGAGAGTAGACTTGATAGTACACATCGTACTTTGATGATACATTTCCATATAGCTTTATCTGAACAGCTTCAACCCTCTTGCTTTCGCCCTTGGTGCCGGAAAGCGCACCATCCTTAACCCATGGCTTCCATCCGTCCTTTTGGACATAAGTTCTGTAAGTGACTCCGCCGGCAATGTCCTTCTTGGAGAGCTTAACCTGTATGCTCTCCATGCGCTTGGCCTGAGCGTAGGTTCCCGACACGCTCTTATCCTTCACGTAAGGAGTCCAGCCGTAGGTCTGCACATAGGTACGGTAGATTATATCTATCTTTGGAGTCGGATCCGCAACTATTCGGAAGGTCTTAGAGGCCTTACCGGTGTAATTCCCGCTTGCCATAGAGTATATCTCTACAGTAGCGGTCCCGACATCAACATTATTTCTGATGATAGGATAATAGTCGTCGGTTTTCTTGAGTATGGTCGAACCATCCTTCACAGACACGAAAGGCTGGATCGCCGACCCGGTGTAGGTATAGTCCGGGATGGGTGCAATCATGTCGTCCGAAAGTTCCTTGCGTATGATGTTAAATGAAGTCCACTGAGTTCCTGCGTAGCGCCCGATTCCCCGTGCATATATACTCGAGGTTCCGACATTTACATTGCTGTAATACTCGAGGGTGTAATCTACATTTTCCACGAGAGTAATACCGCCAAGGGTTATGACGGGTTTGGGGCATATCGCCTGCCCTGTGTAGGTCTGATCGGGTATCTCCGAAAATGTACAGCCGTCCAGCCATGTCTTCGGTGTGTAGGCGTAGGGATAGTCGGAAGGCCAGCGGGTTAAGATGTAGTTGAAGTCATCGCCCTTCAAGTCATAGATGTTACCCCAAACCACGGTATTACCGTAGTTACCCTCTGCAACTTTGATCGTATAGTCCTCGTACACATCGATCACTATTACTGAGTGGTTGTCCCAGCGAAGTCTGACGATGTCACCGATGCGCACGTTCTTATAGTCGTAATCCACTCTTACTGGAAGGTCGTCAAATGCCTCGTCGCTTAAGAGCCATGCAAAGCCAACGCATCCTCTGCCACCCCAGCCGGACTTCGAGATGTATGAGTTATCGTTAGTCCATATGGTACCGACATACTGTTGGTATTTATCATACATCCTTTGTATCATCGCATCGATGTTAAGGTCGTATGCTCGTGCTGTTATCGAAAGTGATCCGAGCAAGCTTGCCATGATTGCAAGCGAGAGCAGAGCGGACAAGAGTCTGTGAGAATGATTTGATTTTTTGTTCATGCGCACCTCCGGATAAGTGGTATGGTCTACGAAGTTATGAGGAAATTGTACTCTGAGGAGAGGAGAATTTCAATAAAACTTTTAGCCAATTGGCTAAAGGTTGTGTACAATTTAATTTATAAACTACTTTCAATATGGTACCGTTTGGAACTTGAAAGGCATTTTCGGGTGTTGTAAGATATAATCAGAGGATGCAACTGATACATCTGTCACATATTATTCGACCGATGAAGATATAGTGACTGTAGATGAAGATGGAAACCTTAAAGCTATAAGTAATGGTACAGTAATTATAGTGGTTATTGCCGATGATGGAAGTGACGTGACCACGAATGTTGAGGTTAAGGTTAATGCTCCTTCGATATACTACAAGACAAATGTTGAGAAACAGGGGTGGCAGTCTAACTGGTCAAAGAATGGCACATTTTCCGGAAGTATGGGACTTGCAAGACGACTCTTACTTAATGAAAAAAGCCGCATCTTGTCTGCGGCTTTTTGTAATCAGAATCCTACATTTTTGCTGTTTTATTCTGTTTTGAAAAGATTAACTTTTGATTATCTATATATCGGTTTGCTGCGAACTGTCACATTTGCTGTTGAACTGTCCATCCGCAGCTTTCGTCAGCTTCTTTCTGCAGTGAAAGAAGGCGGGCACGAGAAATGCATCGGCGAATATCCACGCGAGCGGGCTGGCCAGGCAGGCGCCTGTGAAGCCGAGCCACGGAACGAGGAATACGCCGGCTAAGATGCGCGCGATCATCTCGAGCAGTCCGGCGAACATGGCGAAGCCGGAGAAGCCCATGCCTTGTATGGTGAACCTTACTATGTTGACCAACGCAAGCAGCACATCGAAGAATGCAGTGATGATCAGGTACTTGTTGCCGTATTCTATGATCTCCGTTACGATCTCGGGAGATAAGTTTTCTCTGTCGAGGAAGAGTGATACTGCACCGCGTCCGATGAAAAATACTATCACGATAAGTATGGCGCATACACAGAAGCCGCATATCACCGCGGATTTTAAGCCCTGACTTATGCGGTCTATCTTCTTTGCGCCTACATTCTGACCTGCGAAGGGCGCCATAGCCTGTCCCAAACCGTCAAGCGGACAGGAGAGAAGGATATGAACCTTAAGAGCGGCTGCGATAGCAGCTATCGCACTGTCGCCGAGGCCGTTTACCGAGGTCTGCAGGATCACGGAGCCTATGCCTGTGATGGAGTATTGAAGGCCCATGGGAAGTCCTATGCCGAGCAGCAGCTTCATCAGGTCACGGTCGGGGCGCTTCTCACCCGGTTCATACGCCAGAAGCGGGAAGCGCTTTTTGATATATATCACACACATTATACCGGATATGCCCTGAGAGACCACCGTTGCTATGGCGGCGCCCTCGGTTCCCATATGGAAGTAGACTATGAGTATAAGGTCAAGTCCTATGTTCAGCACGGCTGCAACAGCAAGGAAGATGATGGGTGATTTGCTGTCTCCCAAAGCACGAAGCACACCGGCCGAGAAGTTGTACAGGATGATCATGGGTATGCCGGAGAATATGATCACTATATATACATATGCAAAGTGAAATATGGTATCCGGAGTATTCATCCATATAAGTATCTGCTTGCAAAGAGCGACAACGACGACTGTTACGGTTACGCCTATAAAGGCGCAGAGCCATATGCTGTTGGCTATGGACTTTCTCAGTCCCGAGTAGTCTCTTGCACCGAAGCGCTGTGCTATAAGAACAGAGAAGCCGTTGCACACGCCCATGCATAGGCCGAGGACTATAAAGTTGACAGAGCCTGTCGAGCCTACGCCCGCGAGCGCTTCCCTGCCCACATAGCGCCCTACGATAAGCGAATCCACCAGACTGTAAAACTGCTGAAGCAGTATGCCGAGCAGCAGAGGTACGGCGAATCTTATGATAAGCTTCATCGGCTGTCCTTCGGTCAGGTCCATTGCTACCGAGGAACGAGCTCGTTTGTTTTCCGTGTTTTCCATGAAATCGGTTCTCCTTATATGATCGTCTTGCGTTTTCATTGAGTAAATGTCGCACTATCATATCACTTGTTTTCCAATAAAACAAGAAGAAATCTACTTAAATATAGGACAAATCTGAAGTCCTTGATACTTGCGGTCAGACCATTATTTTGGTACAATAATCATAACTGTGTTTATGCGAAAGAAGACAGGAAAATATGAGGGATTACGGAGAAAATCGGTATGAATAAAATGAGCAAAAGGACTTCTATAAAGGTCTTTATCGTGGTTTTGGTCATGGGTATCATAGGCACTGTATGCATAGGCATACTCAAATATGATATAAACCGGCTTGCGACAAACTACGAGGAGAATATCACGACAGCCTTTGAGACTAAGGGATATATGGATTCGGTGCAAAAGCTTCTCTACAGCCATCAGTCAATGGTAGCTGGACATATAGTGGTTCATGACGAGCACAGGAAGGATATGTACAGTTATGATGAGACCGTGTGCCGCGAAGATATCAAAAGAACCTTAAATGAGCTGAACAATATGGGCTTTAACGCTGAGGGCGAGGTTCTCCTGAAGGATATACAGGACGCTGTGGACGGTTATTTAAGCCGTGTGGATGATGCAATCGCGCTCTCGCGGGCCGGTGATGCCAACGAGGCGGGAATCTATATAGTCGAGAATCTGTCGCCTTATATAAAGAGTGTAAATGAGTCCATGGAGAAGCTTGAGGTGCTTGTGTCAAAGCAGATAAGCGAAGGCCGCAGAAGGATGGACAACGACATTCTTATCTCCAGGATAAGTGCTATCTTAAGCATAGGAGCCATTATATTTACGGTGTTTGTAGGTGTGCTGACGAGCATGAGGCTTACCGTGGATCTCGAGAAGTACAAGACGGATCTCGAAAGAAATGTAGAGGCGCAGAAAAATGAGCTTATGGAGAGAAATAACAAGCTCATCAAGATACAGGATAACACTGTCATGGGTATGGCGAATCTTATCGAGAGCAGGGATCTCGAGACCGGAACACACATCAAGCGCACCAGCGCTTATGTGGGGATTATCGCCAGGGAGGCCAAGGCAAGAGGGCTTTTTACCAACACACTGACCGACAGTTATATAGAGCTTTTGGTAAAAGCGGCGCCCATGCATGATGTGGGCAAGATCATAGTTCCCGACCACATACTTCAGAAGCCGGGAAAGCTCACCAAGGAAGAGTTTGAGATCATGAAGAGGCACGCCTCAGAGGGCGGTCGCATAGTGAAAGAGGTTCTCTCCGGAGTGGAGGAGACGGACTATATAGATATAGCCTTCGATGTGGCAACCTATCACCACGAGTGGTGGAACGGCAAGGGATACCCGTCGGGCAAGAAGGAGGACGATATCCCGCTTTCGGCGAGGATCATGGCGGTAGCGGATGTATTTGATGCGCTTGTTTCGAAGAGATGCTACAAGAATGCATTTCCGGTGGAAGCATCTTTAAAGATAATCAAGGAGGAAGGCGGGACGCACTTTGATCCGCGCCTTGCGGATATATTTGTAGACCTCCGGAGCGAAGTAGAGAAAATCATGGAAGAGACACAGTAGAGGGAAAGAATATGAAATTACTATACGCTGAAGATGAGGCGGACATGGCGGATGCGGTGGTCGATATACTGACCTTTCACAAGTATATGGTCGACCATGTGTCGGACGGGCAGGAGGCGCTTGATTACGCGAGGTCGGACGATTACGACGGCATGATACTTGACATCATGATGCCCAAGAAGAGCGGTCTTGAGGTTTTAAAGACACTCAGGGCGGAGGGCAACAACACTCCCGTTTTACTGCTTACGGCAAAGGGAGAGGTCGAGGACAGGATAACAGGCTTTGACCTGGGCGCGGATGATTACCTCCCGAAGCCCTTTGTGATGGAGGAGCTGCTTGCGAGGGTGAGGGCTATGCTCAGGCGCAGGGAGGACTTCACTCCGGATATATTGAAATGCGGCAATCTGTCGCTTAATATGAGCAGCTACGAGCTTTTCACCGATACCGCTTCGGTCACGCTTCCCAAGTATGAGTACCGACTTATGGAAGCATTTATGCTCAATCAGGGCATATATCTTTCGACCGAGCAGATACTCGAAAAGGTATGGGGCTATGACTCCGAAGCCGAGAACGGCTCCGTGTGGGTTTACATATCCTATGTCAGAAAGAAGCTTGCGCAGATAGGCGCAAATGCTGAGATACAGGTCAAGAGAAATATAGGCTACAGGCTGGAGGTAAAGGGACAGTGATCAAGACCTTAAGGAGAAGATTCGTCCTGAGCGCCATGGCGGCCATAACCCTGCTTATCATAGTAGTTTTAGGCGGCATAAATGTGGTAAATGCGGTTCGCATCAGAAATGAAAATGATGCGCTTTTAGAGGGGCTGGCCGGAATGGGCGGTATACGCCGGAACGAAAGCATGCCGGGCTTTAACGAACGTGGCAACGGTGATGTAAGCACCGATCCGCAAGCCCCCGGGGACCCCGGAAGCAGGACTTCGGAAGAGGGCTTTAAGGAATTCGATAACAGAAGATCTAAGGATAAAAGAGGCATATTTAATACAAAACCCAACGAGGACGAGCTCATGGGCGCGAGGTTTTTCGCGGTGAGATTCGACTCCGCGGGGAGCATATTATATACGGATGTCGAGAACATCTCCTCGGTCGGGGAGGAAGATGCGCAGACTATCGCACTTAAGGCCTATGCTTCGGGCAGAGATAAGGGCAAGATCGAAGGGTTTAAGTATCTTGTCTCGGTTTCGCCCGACAGAAGCGAAAAGACATATATCTTTCTCGATGTGACGAAGAACAGAAGGACACTGCTCTTTGTTGCACTGATCTCGGTGGCGGTGGGATTTGCGGCAGAGACGGTCATGCTGCTTTTGGTGCTTCTCCTGTCGAAGAAAGCGATCGAACCCATAGCGGCAAATATTGAGAGACAGAAGAGGTTCATAACCGATGCCGGTCACGAGATCAAGACTCCGCTTGCGATAATCAGGGCGAACACCGACGCCATGGAGCTGCATAACGGCGAGAACAAGTGGAGTAAGAATATAAAGACTCAGACGGACAGGCTGTCGGGACTTATGAAGAATATGCTGACTCTTGCAAGAAGTGATGACGGCAACTTAAACATAGTCAAGGAGGAGCTTGACCTGAGCACTTTAGTCGAGGATACGGCCGCATCATTTTACGAACCTGCCAAGCTAAAAGGCCTGAAGCTTGTTCCTGACATAGAGCCGGAGATCACATACAGGGCTTCAAAGGAGCAGATGGTCCAGCTCGTGTCGCTTCTTTTGGATAATGCCTTAAAATACGCCTCTGATGCGGGGCCTATAGAGATAATGCTGACAAGAAATAATAAGGGGATCAAGCTGCTTGTGTCTAATGCGGTAGACAACCCCGGGGATATAGATACGGACAAGCTGTTTGACCGCTTCTACAGAGCGGATGAAGCCCGTACCCAGAAGAACGGAGGATACGGCATAGGTCTTTCGGTGGTTGCTTCCATATGCGCGGCTCATCACGGAAAGGCTAAGGCTTACATTGAAAACAGCCGCATAGTGTTCCGTATACAGCTTGGAGAGAGAAAGAAGGATCAATGAGGTTATGACGCTCTACGAAAGCGCAACATACAAGAGCCTGTTGCTGAAGGAAGCAAAGAGGCTCGACAAGGAGAGCTTCAAGGATAAGAAAGTGCTTGTTACCGGCGGTACGGGCATGGTCGGGAGCTTCATCACGGATATACTGCTTTTTGCCGACGCGAGCTTCGGACTCGGTACCGAAGTGACGATCACAACAAGGCATATCGAAAAAGCCGTTCGGAGGTTTGCGGGCTGTCC
>ONVB01000238.1 GCA_900321145.1 uncultured Eubacteriales bacterium
CTTTATAAGGGCGTTTTTGCCGAGCTTCATATGACACCCGAAGAGCAGCATATGGAAAAGGTTTTTTCCTCAGTCGGAATGAGTGTTGTAGAAAAGAAGAATAATCTGTATGAATTCTGTGCAAAAGATATAACAGGACAAAAAACACTCCTCGATGCAGCGGACAGGATACCGTGTGTTCCGCTGTTCTTTCTGACAGAGAAAGAAAAGAATGAGATAGAAAGCATAATGTACAACGAGACGGGAAGTATTCCCATCCAGTTTCCGATCCCATGGGACAGCTACAGGCAGGACCTGAGCCTTGTTCATTTCGATGCTTCAAATAAAAATGTAGGGATATTGTTTGTGTCACAGGTCGGAGACACTATGGTGATAGAGCTTCTCTACGGCAAGAATCCGATGATAACGGCAGCGCTTTTGGGAACGGCCATAAGGACTTCTGTGACGGAGCTTGCACCGTCACAGAAGATCCTTGTACCGATAGTTCTTTCGGCTACGAGACCCATAGTGGAAAAATTAGCTCCGAATGCCACAAGGGAACCGCTTTACGAAGCAGTTTTTGCATTTGATGAAAATATCTGATCCGATTCTCAAGGATGTCGGAGCGTAAGAAAAAAGAGTGTTGATCAAGGCGGCAGCGTGTTTCACGAGCCGCCTTTACTTTTTGACCGAAATAAAGTATAATTTCAAAATATGTTTTCAGTAATAAATGATATAAGGAGTGATAAGCTATGGCACAGCTCTGGGGCGGAAGATTCACCAAGGAGACGGAAAAGGAAGTATATGACTTTAATGCGTCTATCTCGTTCGACAAAAGGTTTTTGAAACAGGATATAAGAGGCAGCAAGGCACATGTTACAATGCTTGCGGCATCGGGAATCCTGCCGGATGATGAGAGGGACAAGATTATAGAAGGACTGGAGTCTATCTTAACGGATACGCTTTCGGGAAAGCTCGTGATAACGGATGAGTATGAGGATGTCCACAGCTTCGTGGAGTCTAATCTGATAGACAGAATAGGAGATACGGGCAAGAAGCTTCATACAGGAAGATCGAGAAACGATCAGGTAGCTCTTGATATGAGACTATACATAAGGGATGAGATCGATGAGATAAAGGAGCTTGTGGCTTCATACATGAAGGTTCTTCATGAGCTCATGAAGAGCAATCTCCATACTTATATGCCGGGCTTCACGCATCTTCAGAAGGCGCAGCCGGTTACATTTGCGCATCATATAGGCGCATATATGGAGATGGCAAAAAGAGACTATGAGAGGCTGATAGGTATAAGGAAGCGCATGAATTACTGTCCCTTAGGTGCGGGAGCGCTTGCGGGAACGACTTATCCGTTAGACAGAGAGCTTACGGCCAGGCTGCTTGAATTTGCCGGCCCCACGCTGAACAGCATGGATTCGGTGGCAGACAGAGATTATGTCATAGAGCTCTTGAGTGCCTTAAATACGATCATGATGCATCTTTCGAGATTCTCGGAGGAGATTATCATGTGGAACTCAAACGAGTACGGCTTTGTTGAGCTTGACGATGCCTACAGTACGGGAAGCTCCATCATGCCGCAGAAGAAGAATCCTGATATAGCTGAGCTTGTGCGCGGCAAGACGGGAAGAGTGTATGGGGCTTATATCTCTCTGATCACCACGATGAAGGGCATACCTCTTGCCTACAACAAGGATATGCAGGAGGATAAGGAGATGACCTTTGACGCGATAGATACGGTGAAGAGCTGTATAAAGCTTTTTGCGGATATGATCGCGACCATGAAGATAAATGAGAAGAGGATGGAGGCGAGTGCCTCCGGCGGTTTCACGAACGCAACCGATGCGGCGGATTACCTTGTCAATCACGGTGTTCCGTTCAGGGATGCACATGGCATAGTCGGCAGGCTTGTGCTTAAGTGTATAGAGAAAGGCATCAGTATGGGTGAGCTTTCGCTTGAAGAATACAAGGCGGAGAGCGAAGCCTTCGGTGAGGATATCTACGAAGCCATAAGCATAAAGACCTGCGTGGAGAAGAGGAACACTATAGGTGCCCCGGGACCGGAAGCCATGACTAAGGTGTTAGACATAAACGAAAAGTATTTACAGACGATCTGAGGTGTAAAATAAACTATGAATAAGACAACGAAGGCAAAGTATGACTTTGCGGAGCGTATGCTCAAGGGAAGTATAGAAGTGGAAGAGGTTGCTGCCATGACAGGCCTTACGGTAGAGCAGGTAAGTGAATTAAAGGACAAGGTTGTCCCGAGAAACCCTGATGCCGAGGTCCTCTCCAAGCTTGACACGGTTGACCTGGATATCGGACCTATCATATATGACAATACCCCTGCGGAATCCCCGGGAGTTGAGTCGCTTGCGGTAGAGGACGATCCGAATGTACCTGATGACTGAAAGGTGATGTTATGCATTTGAATGATATCGCGGTTCTGACAGCCGCTACGGGTGACAGCGGTAAGCCGCTGCTTATAGCTATATGTCTTATTGCATCCATAATCCTGATGGTGGTTCTTTTTGTGACCGGAAGACATGGCGGCGGTAAAGACGATGAGGACGAGGATGATGAATAGAAATAACGGCCCTAAGGTTATCGTGATAGTTCCGGTTATCGTTGTGGCGATAATCGCCGTGTATTACATTTTCGGTTTTAAGATCATGAGCACGATCCATGCGGACAGAAGCGCCAAGGATATAGCGGAGCTGACCGGACTTGCAATCGAGCAGATAGATGCCGGAAAGGATACAGCCACATTTTATGTGAGTGGGATAACCGAGGATCAGATACGCAATATAAATGATTACATAGTGAGCATAAACGGTATGGTAGACCAGTACACCGTCATGGAGAAAATGAACGGCGGCATGAAGATCCTGCTCAAGTTTGAGATATCTGACAACTACTATGTGATCGATAAGTATCTGAACGGACATGAAATCCCCGGCGACAGGCTCGAAGCCATTAAGCTTTATGAGAAGACGAAAGAGATACTTAACCTCGTGGTGAAGCCGTCCATGAGTGATTATGAAAAGGAATTAAAGATCCACGACTACATAGTATCACACTGCGAGTACGGTTATGTGGACACTGCCAAGAAATATGCCTACAGGGCTTACGGTGCGCTTGTCAATCAGAAAGCGGTATGCAACGGCTATGCCGAGGCCATGGCTCTTTTGCTTACCTGCGCAGGAGTCGAAAACAGGATCATAAACGGCTATGCCGATGATGAGCCTCATGCCTGGAACCTGGTTGGGATAGAAGGACGCTGGTATCAGGTGGATTCCACCTGGGACGATCCGCTTCCCGACAGGGGAGATTTTGCCGGACATATGTACTTTAATGTGACGGATGAGATAATGGATGAGCGCCATGACTGGGATAAGGATAAGTACATAAAGTGCAGTGATACTGCGGACAATTATTATGTCAAAAGTCAGCTTGTCGTAACCCATCCGAGCTTTGAGGGCGTCATACAGATGGGGCTTATCAGAGATATCACAGCCCCTGTTGAGGTTGTTGTGAGCGACTACAGCGAGCAGCTTTACGATCTTCAGTTTATTTACGATATAAACGGGGTGAAGAAGGTCAGCTTTACAAATGAGCCCTATGGAGAGAATAACCTGATAACTATTTATGTGAACCAGTAGGTACGGTTTGCGTGATTTATATAAAGATATGAAGATATTTGAGATAACAGACATAAAAGCATATTTAAATGAGCTCTTTGCAGGGGAGCGGTTTGAGAGCTTCTACCTGTATGAGCTTCGGTGCCGTTCGGATGTGGATTACTATGTGAGCGGGAAAAAAAGCTCCCCGGAGGAGGCGGAATACGCCGAGTGGGGTGCCTTAAGAAAGAAGCTCCTTGCGGTCATAGGTACTGAAGAGCTCCCCAAGACCATGAAGCTTGTTCTGATGTTCAACCGCGACAACATCACCAGACTTATAGAGATGAACAATATACCTCTTTCTCCGGAAAGTGTGGGAGGACTTTTCATCAACATAAACCTCGACCAAAACGGTATGAGCGTCACCACGGGAACCTCGATAAAGGAGTTTACCATGGACAAGACTTTAGAGCACACATGGGACAGTACGGTGGAGAAGTACTATACATTACAGTGACTGATCACATTACGCGGGCGTGCGCATAGAAAAAAACCGGCGATAAACGCCGGTTTTTTTGTAAGAACTTTTGTAAGAACTATGCTCTCTCAACCTTGCCTGATCTGAGGCATGAGGTACATACATAGATCTTCTTCGGAGAACCTTCCACAAGAGCCTTTACAGACTTGATGTTTGACTTCCAAATTCTGTTGGATCTTCTATGAGAATGGCTCACATTGTTTCCGAAATGAGCACCTTTGTTACAAATACTGCACTTTGCCATCTTTAAGCACCTCCTTAAAACCTGTATTGATCGGATGTACAATAGTCTTCCGATTGCGCAACAACGGTATTCTAACAAATATGCTCGCAATATGCAAGAAAAATTTTAAAAAAATTTTTCCTTATGGGAATTATTGTTGATAAAGAACTATAAAATGGTATATAATCACCATATGTGTGTTCAGATATACTATAAAAAAGGGGGTCAGAGATACTATGAAGACCAATATGTCGAGCGAGAACGGTGATATATTTGTTGAGAACGAAGTCATAGCCAAGTGTGCCGGACAGGCGGCGGTAGGCTGCTCGGGTATAGTCGGTATGGCCGGCGTGGGCATGAAGGACGGCATAGCGAGACTGTTAAAGGGCGAATCCATGTCAAAGGGTGTAAGCGTGACCGTTGACGAGGACAAAAAGCTTACCATCGACTTTCATATAATAGTAGCTTACGGAGTGAGCATATCCGCAGTATGCGATACGCTTATCTCAACCGTAAAGTATAATGTTGAATCCATGATAGGCCTTGAGGTAAAGAGTATCAGGGTTTATGTGGAGGGTGTCAGAGTTATAGATTAGGGGGTACATACGACTTGGGTATAAATACTTTGGACACGGAGCTTATGAAGAAGGCCGTACTCTGCGGTGCGAAAAGATTAAGCGACAACAAGGATTATATAAATGAACTGAATGTATTCCCTGTTCCCGACGGAGATACGGGTTCGAACATGACGCTGACGATCATGTCTGCCGCAAATGCTGTGGCTGCTCTTGAGGAAGCGGACATCAAGACATTTTCAAAGACCCTCTCAAGCGGTGCCCTGAAGGGAGCAAGGGGTAACTCCGGAGTTATACTGTCACAGCTTATAAGAGGCTTCTGCAGGGAGATAGAGGATGCAAAGGAAGTAGATGCGAAGCTTATGGCTTCGGCATTTGTAAGGGGCGTTGAGACGGCCTACAAGGCTGTCATGAAGCCTAAGGAGGGTACCATACTTTCGGTAGCGAAGGCTGTGGCCGAGAAGACCTTCGAGATAGTGAGCTTTGAAGCGGAGGATATAGAGTTTATAGCCAAGGAAGCTCTTGAGTACGGTAACTATGCATTAGAGCATACGCCGGATCAGCTGCCCGTGCTTAAGGAAGCCGGAGTGGTCGACTCGGGCGGACAGGGACTGATGGAGTTTCTGACCGGTGCATTTATGGGCATAATCGGCGATATGGATGTGAGCTTTACTGTTTCGCACAAGAAGTCGGGCGAGGGTGCCCAAAAGCTTGGCAAGGCGAAGAATGCGCCTTTGCATAAGCAGATCAGCGTGGATTCGAGTGATATTTCCACCTCGGATATAAAGTATGGTTATTGTACGGAGTTCATATCGAACATTCCCAAGCCGCTCACCGAGGACGAGGTTGATGATTTCAAGCAGTTTCTGCTATCGATAGGCGATTCGCTTGTATGCGTGGCGGATGATGAGTTTGTGAAGGTGCATGTGCATACTAACCACCCGGGACTTGCTTTTGAGAAAGCTCTGGAACTCGGCTACCTTACAAATATGAAGATAGACAATATGCGGGAGGAGCACAAGGAGAAGCTCTCCATAGAGAAGCTTTCCATGGAGGAAGCATTTGCGGAGAAGCTGGAGAAGGATAAAGGGCATAAAGAATCGCCTGTAAAGGACAGGCTTTCGATTAAGGAGGAGCTCACTCTCGAACCTCAGCCGGAACCGGAGATAGAGCTTAAAAACTTCGGTTTTGCAGCCTGTGCTTACGGTGAGGGAATAACAAATGTGTTAAAGGATATGGGCGTTGACTTCGTGATCGAGGGTGGACAGACCATGAACCCGAGCACCGAGGATATTCTGGATGCGGTGGATCAGATACCGGCGAAGATAGTCTTTGTACTGCCGAACAATAAGAATATCATCCTTGCGGCCGAACAGGCGGCAAAGCTTATAGATAACAAGAAGATAATAGTGATCCCGTCAAAGACCATACCTCAGGGTATAGCGGCCATGATAGGCTTTATGGACGAGAAGACCGCGGAGGAGAACGAAAAGTCTATGACAGCACAGCTCAAAACCGTAGCCTCCGGTCAGATAACCTATGCGGTGAGAGATACGAAGTCGGGTGATCTGACTATCAAAAAGGGCGATTTTATGGGCATAGACGATACGGGAATATGCTCATCCGGCCCGGATATGAAGGAGGTTGCCGGCAAGCTCGTCGGACATATGATGAATGATGAGTACGGCCTGCTCACGCTCTACTACGGAGCCGAAGTGAAGGAGGAGGAAGCCGAAGCTTTGAGGGAAAGTCTTATTGAAGCATATCCCGACATAGATATCGAGGTTATGCCGGGCGGGCAGCCTGTATACTATTACATTCTTTCGCTCGAATAGGGAAAAACGTGCATAAAAAGAATAATAATGGACAAGTGAGAATAAAAGTAGTATAATGCTTTAGATTTTTTGTGAATCAGGACTAATACGAAGAGTTAAAAGGAGTTTGAGAAGAAATGGGTTTACTTGAAGAATGGCGTGATCACGCTTACGGATTAGATGACAGAACACCGGAGGGCAAGGAATTCTGGCTCGATTACTTCCAAAGGGAGAAGGCTATATATGAGAAGCTTCTTGACAATCCCGAGGGTGTGGTTGTAGGAACTGTTAAGGAGCTCGCAAACAGGTTTGATATGACCATTGAGCTTATGGTCGGTTTTCTCGACGGTATAGACGAGTCTCTTCGTCAGTCCAACAACCTCGAGGAGCTTACCGAGGACACAGAGGTAAAGCTTGATTACGAGCCTGAAAGTCTCTATATGAATATGGTTGACTGCAATGCAGAGTGGCTTTATACCCTTCCTCAGTGGGAGAGGATCATCACAGAGGACAGAAGAAAAGAGCTTTTCAAGGAGGCGAAGAGCCGCAAGACTATAGTTAAGCCGAAGAAGATAGGCAGAAACGATCCGTGTCCCTGCGGAAGCGGAAAGAAGTATAAGAAGTGCTGTGGTGCAAATGCGTAGACTCTCGGACGAGCAAAGGACGGCGGTGACTCATGTGGACGGCCCCATGCTTGTGGTTGCGGGACCGGGTTCGGGAAAGACCACCGTTATTACAGAGAGAATAAAGTATCTTATAGAATCTGCGGGAGTTTCTCCCGCAGATATTCTTGTTATAACCTTTACGCGGGCTGCCGCATATGAGATGGAACAGCGGTTTAAAGCTCTTATGGAGGGCAGCAGTAAGGGTGTCAGATTCGGTACATTTCATTCGATTTATTTCTGGATAATCAAGACTGCTTACAGCCTGCCGGATGGCTGCGTGATAAGCGAGGAAGAAAAAAGAAAACTCATATCCGATATCATGGCCGCAAAGAATTTAAGCTATGAGAACAAGGAGGATGTCATATCAAGCGTGATAAGCCAGATCAGCTTAGTCAAGTGTGATATGCTCGATATAGACAATTATTACAGCAAGGATCTGCCTGATGATGATTTCAAGACCATTTACAGGGAGCTTTGTTCAAGACTCAAGGAACGCGGGTTGATAGACTTTGATGATATGCTCACTATGTGCTATGAGCTCCTTTCTTCGCGGGAGGATATCCTTGAAAGGGTAAGAGCCATCTTCAAGTATATCATGGTTGATGAGTTCCAGGACAGCAACCTGATACAGTATAAGGTCCTGAGGCTTTTGTCTGCTCCCTTAGACAATCTCTTTGCTGTGGGGGATGACGATCAGAGCATATACGGTTTTCGCGGAGCAAGACCGGAGATCATGCTTCAGCTTAAAAAGGACTATAAGCGTCTTGAAACTGTGTACTTAAGCACCAATTACAGGTGCGCTTCCAAGATAGGTGAGGCTGCTTCGGCGGTGATCGGCGAGAATAAAACACGTTTTAAGAAGAGCCTGAAGACGGAAAGCAATGAGGAGGGCAGTGTTAAGCTGCTCAGGGTGAAGGATGATAAGGAGCAGTGCGACAATATCCTAAGGCGTGTATTCGATGCGGTAAGACAGGGTATTCCGCTTGACAGGCAGGCGGTCATCTATCGGACGAACATAGAACCGAGAAGGCTCTGCGTAGTACTTGACGGGATGAACATTCCGTATACCATAAGCGATTCCATGCCGAACATATTTGACCACTTCGTGGTAAGGGGAGTTCTTGATTATATGGCGGCCGCACACGGTGATCTGTCGAGGGAGCGTATATTGAAGATAATGTATAAGCCCTCAAGGTATATAAAAAGAGAGCTGCTCACAGACAATCCGGTTGACTTTGATGAACTCAGGTACAGGCTGAGAACTAAGCCTTATGCCATAGATGATATAAACAAGCTCGAAGCGGACCTGAGGGTCATAAAGAAGATGCGTCCGGCAGCGGCGCTGAACTTCATACGTCGTTCCGTGGGGTACGACGA
>ONVB01000359.1 GCA_900321145.1 uncultured Eubacteriales bacterium
AACAAGCAGGGCGCAACCATAGTTTACACGACTCACTACATGGAAGAGGTAGAGCAGATATGCACAGATATCCTGATCATGGACAAGGGTAAGAGGGTGGCTCAGGGAACAAGTGAGCAGCTTAAGGGCATGATCAAAAACACCGAGAACGTGGTGGTGGATATAAGGAAGCTCAAGGATGAGGTGAAGTCCGAGATCAAGAAGCTTCCGCATGTATACGAAGTAAACTATATGTCGGACAGACTGACGATAAAATGTGCCGGCGGCAGACATAATATATCTCATGTGATCGAATTCTTCGAGAAAGCCGGCATAGACTATGACAGGATATACTCGGAGCTTCCGACGCTTAACGATGTTTTCCTTGAGATAACCGGCAAGGAGCTCAGGGACAAGGAGGATTGATGAATATGACCGGAAGGATATTTATAACACAGTTAAAGCTTGCTTTAAGGAACAGATCCTCGCTCTTCTGGACGCTGTGCTTCGGGTGCATACTCGGGACATTGTTTTACTTCGGATTCGGAAGCATTTATTCACAGGAGTCCTTTGACACCATAGATGCGGCAGTTCTTTCGGATGGCGGTGATGAGAGCTACTCATATCTTGTTGACACATTAAAGGAGTTAAAAAATGATGACGGGACACCCCTGCTGAATATACATGAGGTGAGCGGCGATGAAGCAAAAAGGCTGCTTGATGAAGACGAGATAAAGGGCATCCTCTCTCTTCCGGATGTAAAGCTTACGGTGAAGGAAAGAGGGATCAGTGAAAGCATACTCACGATAGTTGCCGGTGAGATAAAGTCAAATAAGGATTATATAGAGTATATAATGACCGAGCATCCCGAGCTTGCAGGAGAGCTTATCAGTGATATAAGCGATAAGACTCAGGAGAAAAGCGTCGGCTACGCCGAGATAGTTAGCATAGGCGGTCAGAACAAGGATCCTTATGTAGCTTACTTCTATAATCTCATAGCCATGGTTTGTCTCTTTTGCGCCAACTCCAGTCTGTCCTTCGTGTGTCGTAATCAGGCAAATATCTCCGAGACGGGGAAGAGAACAAACCTTTCACCCGTGTCAAAGGTCAAGTACGAGCTTACGGGGCTGGCCGCGGTATATATGGTGCAGCTTGCGGCTTCCGAGCTTGTGCTCATGTATCTTGTGTTTATATTGAAGATCAACTTCGGCGGTGACCTTGCATGGCTGGTACTTCTGACGGCGCTCGGAACTCTTTTGGGCGTGTCGCTCGGTTACCTGATAGGGCATATCGGCACCAAGGATTATGACAGGAAATCGGGACTCATCACTGCGATAACTCTGATAGGCGGTTTCTTCGCGGGACTTTTCTACCACAGCATGAAGCTCATCATGGAGCAGAACAATCCTCTCATAAACCGTATCAATCCGTCGGCTGTCATAACGGATGCGTTCTATAGTCTGAATATATTCGGAGTAGGCGACAGGCTTATGCGGTCGATCGTATATCTTGCAGGGCTGTCGATAGTGTTTATCGCAGTCGGAACGGTACTCGGAAGGAGGCAGGAATATGCAAGTCTTTAAGGGTTTCTTCAAAGTGTTGAAGGCACATAAAACAGGCGTGCTTATATATATCGGCATTATAGTACTTATGGCTGTTTTGCTCGGAACAACAGGTGCATCGGACGACAATACATTTGCGCAGGAAAAGTATGATATACTTGTGGTTGATGAGGATAAGACCGAGATATCGAAGTATCTCACAGAGTACCTTGCAGCTGTTCACAATGTAAAGGATGAGAGCTTTGCTGAGGATCAGACGAAGGACATGATATACTATCGTGCGGTAGTTGCGCGGATCACCATACCCAAGGGCTTTAGCGATGCATTTGCTGAGGGAGATGCAAAGGTATCGATCATGTGCGATACGGGTATCCCGGGCGGTATATATCTTGACAATCAGATCAATGCATATCTCTCGAACCTGAAGAGGTACATGAAGCTTGAGCCGGGACTTGACCGTGCTCACGAGAAAGCGCTTTCGGCTGCGGATTATGCAAGCGTCGTGGAGATAGCCGACGGCGGAGACAAAGCCTCGGGTATTCCGTTCTCGATCATCCTGTTCATGGGCTTCGGATTGCTCGGCATCATCCTTTCGGGGCTTCTTCCGGTGCTGTTCATATTCCGAAAGCCGGGGATAAGCGAAAGAAACAGTGTCTCAGCCTACCCGTCGGTGAAGAGAAGCTTTGAGCTGAGCATATCGACAGTAGTTTTCTCGCTTGTGGTATATGCGGTAATGGGTGCTGTCATGGTTGTTGCAACTATTTCCGATCATGATGCCGAACAGATCGCACTGTATCTTGTAAACCTTCTGGTATTTACCGTAGTGACCGCGCTCATTGCCTCGATGATCGCAAACCTCCCCATCAAGGGTACGGAAGAGCAGATAGGCATGATCACGAATGTTGTAAGCCTGAGCTTAAGCTTCCTCGGCGGAGTATTCGTTCCTCTTGAGGTCATGGGCGAAAATGTAAAGGCGGTCAGCCGTTTCCTGCCGACCTACTGGTACTCGACTGCCGTAAATGCCATCACGGACGGCAAGGGATTTGCGGATATAGCAGGCTATATGGGCATAGAGCTTTTGTTCGGGATCGCCTGCCTGGCGGTAGGTATAGTATTTGCAAGAAGGGCAGACGCTTAAACATAGTTATCGATTCGCCATCGGAGATAAGTCTTTATCTTCGGTGGCGATTTTGATGACATGAAAAAATATTTATGATAAAATACGCTTCATGAACATGATATCAGACAGAATAATCATATTTATACTGAGCCTTTTTTCTATGGAGAAGCTGCTTACGGAAAGCTATTCGGCCCCGCTTGTTTACGCGCTCATCATATATCTTGCCGTTGAAGTCAGGCTTATAACCGACCTTTCGGGAAAACCTCTTACGGACAAGAAGCTGATGCGGGTTAAGGCTGCGATGGTCATGCAGACCATCTATACATGCGTGCCCATAGCAGTAAAAGGTATGCATGTTATACTTCCGGTCAGCTTATACGATATGCTGCTTTTGAGAAATGTACCGGCGCTTTTTTTATACGCCTTGTCGATGGCGGTATCGGGACTGTCGGGTGAGATGCCTCTTTACAGCACACTGCTTTGTATGGCTGTGACGGCAGTGGCGGCGTTGCTTTATTACAGGTCAAGCACGAACCTTTCAATCTCACAGAGCCTGCACAGATTGAGGGATGACGACGCGCTGCTCAACGAGAAGCTTCAGATAGGGCAGGCCGAGCTGATGAATGCCATGGACCGAGAGATAGCTTCGGCACAGCTTTCCGAGCGAAACCGCATCGCCAGAGAAATCCATGACAATGTGGGACATATGCTGTCAAGAGCGCTCCTTCAGACAGGTGCGATGCTTGCGGTGCATAAAAATGAGCCTGTGAGCGAGGAGCTGAAGGAACTGAGAGCGACTCTTGATACGGCCATGAACAGCATAAGGGAGAGTGTGCATGACTTAAGAGACGACTCAATAGACCTTGACGGTGTGATAAGGGAGATTGCCGGCCCTCTTGAAGCAGGCGGGAAAACAGTAAGTATCGAGCTCGATCATGAGGACATGGTGGACGGCAAGGTCAAATATGCGATAATCGGCATAGTGAGGGAAGCAGTGTCAAATATTATAAAGCACAGCAAGAATCCATGCGTGGATATAAGGGTGACAGAGCATCCGTCCATGTATCAGGTTGTTGTACATGACTACAGTGATATGAATTCCGACGGGAAAAGTGCGAAGGACCGTGAAGGTCAAATAAGCGGCGACACACGAGGAATGGGCATATCCAATATGGAAAGCAGGGCGGCCGGAGTGGGAGGAACACTCACCGTAAGTAATGACAACGGGTTCAGGGTTTTCGCGCGACTGCCGAAGTGAGAATAAAAGATTCTTCGGGCTGCGCCCTCAGAATGACACGGTGTCATCCCGGGCGAACGAAGTGATGCGAAGGATCTTAAAAAAGGAGCAGATATGAAAGTATTGATAACAGACGACGACAAGCTTGTACTTAATTCACTTGCAGTGATCATATCCGGTGATCCGGACTGTGAGGTGTGCGGTAAGGCCTCAGGAGGTGAGGAGGCCATAGCGCTCTATGACGAGCTTTCCCCGGATGTTCTTTTGATGGATATAAGGATGGGAGGGATGAACGGCCTTGAAGCGGGAACAATGATACTTGAGCAGCACCCGGATGCAAGGATACTCTATCTTACCACATTCAAGGATGATGAGTATCTTGTCAAAGCACTAACCATGGGTGCGGCAGGATATATCATCAAGCAGGATTTTGATTCCATAATCCCTGCCTTAAAGGCGGTCGCAGAGGGGCAGACCGTCTTTGCGGGAGAAGTGACCGACCGGTTAAACAGCATGATAGATAAGGATCGGAAGAAGGCTTCCTTTGACGGTGAAGCCTACGGACTTACTCCGCAGGAGATAGCTGTCTGCGAATGTGTCGCCAGAGGCCTGTCCAACAAGGAGATAGGAGATGAGCTCTTTTTGTCGGAGGGCACCGTACGAAACTATCTGAGTGTGATCCTCAAAAAGCTTGATGTGAGGGACAGAACCAATCTTGCCATATTCTATCTGACCAACCAAAAGCCATAGACACACAGGAAAAAATATATTAAAAAACGCTTGATTTATACGGTTTCTTATGCTAATATATCTCGTGTTGTGCAGAATTGTGTACAGCATGACATTAATAGTTTTAGTAGGTTTGGAGGTTTTATCTTGAAGACGGC
>ONVB01000349.1 GCA_900321145.1 uncultured Eubacteriales bacterium
ATAAGATAGACCACCTGATCGTAAAGCTGTGCGGTGATGGTAACGTTCATATTTGTTCCGGGATCGAAGGTCTGCGCCATGGTAAACCCGATCTCACGGTCTATGAACTCACCGGCCATGACAAGAGTAGCCATGGCAAGACTGGACACGAAGCCTAAGGCAAGTCCGATCACTATCTCCTCCACGATGAGGAGCGAAAAGCCCAGCACGGAATCATACTGAGGAAGCTCGACATCCATGGATACATACATCGTGATAGCCAGGCACGCCGCAACCAACACTCTTATCCTGGCATTTATCGCCCTGTTTGAAAACAGCGGCGCCGACGCCATAAACCCGCCTGTTCTCGCGAACACGAACAGGAAGGACTCCAATGTAAGTGTTGCTACTTTAAGATCCATATGCCGCTACCTGATATATTCCCCAAATCTGCTGTATATATCTACAATAAAATTGAGTATATTGTTCATCATCCAGTCTCCTGTTATGATAAGCACCAGGAAAATGGAAAGTAACTTAGGAACAAAGGTCAGTGTCTGTTCCTGGATGGAGGTGACGGTCTGAAATATACTGACTATCAGACCTATGATCAGTGAAGTGAGCAGCATCGGCGCACTGCATTTTATGATAAGCCATACGGCCTCTACAGTTATGGATACTACCTCGCCGGTACTCATAGTCTCTACACCTCGTTATGCTAAGTTCCTCGGTTTTCCCCGAAATGATACTGATGTTAAAAATTAAACGATTTGACCACTTCTCCTACTACAAGGTTCCAGCCGTCAGCAAGTATGAACAGAAGTATCTTGAACGGCATGGATATGGTCGTGGGCGGAAGCATCATCATACCCATGGACATAAGCACCGATGACACCACCATATCAATAACTATAAAAGGAATATAAATCACAAAACCTATGATAAAAGCTGCCCTGATCTCGCTTATGATAAAGGCGGGGATCACCACCGTTATCGGAAGCTCCATGGCCTGCTCAACCGAGTCGAGATTTGCCATATCCATAAAAAGCCTCAGGTCTTCCTGACGCGTCTGGTTGAGCATAAACTCCTTTAGCGGAGTTATGGTCCTGTCTAAGGCTTCCTGCTGGCTTATGACTCCCTGATTAAGCGGTTGAAGGGCATTTTCATTGATCTGCACAAAAACCGGGCTCATGATAAAGAAGGTTAAAAACAATGAGAGCCCTACCAATACGTTATTTGGCGGCGAAGACTGCGTGCCGACTGCCTGCCTTACGAAGTGGAGAACTATGACCAGTCTCGTAAAGGAGGTCAACATAACCAATATTGACGGAGCTATAGAAATGATCGTTATAACCAAAAGTATCTGAAGAGTACCCGAAAGTCTGGTTTCTTCAGAATTGGTATCAAGTGTGAGCCCTACCGTAATTCCGCCGTCCGGAGTGACGCCTGTGTTTGCATCGACTCCAAGCTCCGGATCCGTATCGGGCGTTACATTTGTTGCCCTTGCAACTGTTCCGGAACACAAAACGACAAGAGTAAGCGGCAGAAGGAAGAAAAATATGATTTTCTTAAATCGGCTAAATTTCATACCTGACCTACTCTTTGTTATTATCTGAACTGCTATCTGATTTTTTCTTTTTGAAGGCACTTAAGACTTCTTTGAAGGAAGCATTTTCACGCGGAAAATCAGGAGATACGCTCTCCTGCCCGTTCTCCTGCTTTTCGGCATACTCCCTCCTGACACGAATAGAGTCAGGATCGAGCTTGTCAATGAGGCTTATGCCTTCCTTGCCTATGCCGAGCGCATAAAAATTATCCCCTATCTTTGCTATGGCGATATACTTGTCGCCCATAAGACGATAGGATTCGACTATGCTGATATTATTCCTGCTGCTTACCGGTCCGCCCTGATAGCGCCCCACAAGCTTTGCCGTACCGTACGCCAAAGCCACAACAAGAACAAGCATAAGCAGGAGCTTCAGGATGCTCCAGACTGCCTGAGCACCCGAAAGAGATAATAACATATTACTCCACTGCTTTCTTTACTGCCTCAAGTACACGATCCGGCTGGAACGGCTTAACGATGAAGTCCCTTGCGCCTGACTGAATTGACTCGATAACCATAGCCTGCTGGCCCATAGCGGAGCACATAACAACACTGGCATTCGGATCATTTTCCTTGATCTTCTTCAACGCCTGGATTCCATCCATCTCAGGCATGGTTATATCCATGAGAACAAGGTCCGGATTGGTCTCTGCATACTTCTCAACCGCCTTAGCACCGTTCTCTGCTTCACCTGCGATATTGTAGCCGTTCTTGACTAAAATATCCTTGATCATCATTCTCATGAATGCCGCATCATCACAGATAAGTATACTTTTTGCCATAATTCATACTCCTTTTATATAAGTTATAGTTTTTGATGTATTTATGATAACCGCATGCGGTTATTCTCTACATTTTCTCTTTGATTATCTCAGTTATCCTTATACCGAAGCTCTCTTCGATAACTACTACTTCGCCCTTCGCCACAAGCTTCTGGTTGACCATGACATCTATCGGCTCACCCGCAAGCTTGTCAAGCTCTATGATGGTACCCGGAGCAAACTCGAGTATCTCCTTGATGGACTTTCGTGTACGTCCGAGAACTACCGATACCTCCAAAGGAACATCCATGATAAGGTCTATATTCTCCTGCTGAAGAACGGGACTTATCATAGGTCCGAAGGACTGGAACTGCACATTCTGTACATTTACGTCCGGCTGCATCACCTGCTGACTCATAAAGGGCTGTCCCATCGGCATACCCATCGGCGGCATACCCGGGATTCCTGCAGGTTGCTGCGGTACGGGCTGAGGAGCCGGTTGGGGCGCAGGCTGCGGTACGGGCTGAGGAGCCGGCTGTGGTGCAGGCTGCGGTGCCTTGGCAGGTGCGGGGGCAGGCTTTGGCTGATCGTTCCCACTGAACTTGTCGAAAAGACTCTTGGCAAATTCCAGTGGATAAAGCTGCATTATGGTACTGTCCACAAGCTCGCCGATGGTCATCTTAAATGTGACACGGACGAACTCTTTATCCATAAAGCCGCCGATCTTGCTCGCGTCTATATTGCCTGCCATATCCACAAGCTCCGCATCCGGCGGGCTTATGTCTATCTTACACTTGAGCATGGATGAAAGGGATGTGGCCGACGAACCCATCATCTGGTTCATGGCCTCACAGATAGCCGAGAAGTGTAGCTCCGTCAGCTCGTCTGCGGGATTTAAACCGTCTCCTCCCATCATAAGGTCTGTTATTACCTTTACATCATCCTCTTTAAGGATAAGAACGTTGTTACCGTCTATACCTTCCTTGTAGAGGATATTTATGAACACACAGGGCTTTGCATAGTCACCCGTAAGCGTATCCCAATCTGTAACATCAACCACCGGAGTGGTAATGACCACCTTCTGGTTGACCAAGGAATAAAGGGTTGTAGCCGCGGTACCCATACATATATTGGATATCTCACCTATCGCGTCCTTTTCCTCATCGGAAAGCGACACAGATGAACTGCCGGAGCTACCGCCACCGCCTCCCAGGAGGGCATCGATCTCTTCCTGAGACAGCATTCCGTCCATAAGCTTTATTCCTCCTCTCTTATGATCTCTGTAACTTTAACGGCGTATTTATTGTCCTCTGAAGATCCGGGCAACGCCTTGAATTTTACCATATTGCCGACATATACAGCAAGCTCTTCATCAACTTTCTTTTCAAGCTTGATTATGTCGCCGGGCTGCAGGTTGATGAAATCAAGCACCGTAAGCGAACTCTTGCCGAGCTCTGCGGTGACCGGTATGAGCGCCTTGGCGATGACAGCCTCGATGGCATCCGCATAGCTCTCCTCATCACGCGCCTGCATAGTCGCGAACCAGTATCTGGTGTTGAGCTTGTCCATCACATCCTCTAAGGTTATATAGGGGAGACAGACATTCATAAGCCCTTCCACACCGCCTATATTGACATTGATCGTAATGATGGCTATCATCTCGCTCGGCGAGATGATCTGGGCATACTGTGAATTGGTCTCTATCCTCTCTAAATAAGGCTCGACCTCGACCACATTTGCCCATGGCTCTCTGAGCAGCGATATGATTATATTGAATATCCTGTCAAGGATACCAAGCTCTATCTCTGAGAACTCCCTGCTCTTGTCAAGCGGCTCACCGTTACCGCCCAGCAGACGGTCGATGATGGCGAAGCCTATGTTAGTCGCCAGCTCCATGATTATGCTTCCGGTAAGCGGCGACATGTTCACTATGCCGAGCAGGACCGGGTTCAAAAGAGCATTTGAAAACTCCTGGTAAGTGACCGCCTCGGAGTTCATCACCTCCACCTGAACCGTCTTCCTCAAGTATACCGGAAGGTTGCTCGAAAGCAGTCTCCCGAAATGCTCGAAGATGATCTCTAAGGTCCTTAGGTGTTCCTTCGAGAACTTCGCCGGTCTCGAGAAGTCATACTCTTTTATCTTGACGACGGGAGTGTCTTCTATATCCTCTACATCGAGCTCTCCGGAAGAAAGCTGCTTTAAGAGGGCGTCTATTTCGTTTTGCGAGAGTACGTCAGCCACGCTTTTCCTCTCCTCATATGCTAAGTATTATCTGAAACTGTAGTTTTGGATATGCACTGTGCTTACTGCTGCTGTGCAACCCAGTTGTAGAAGCTTATCGAGTATATACCGTTTGCGGTACCGAAGGTCTGCCTCAAGGATTCAAGCAGCTCTTCCTTTATCTTGCCCTGCATGGCATTGTCGATAACCTGTGCGTAAGTATACTTGCCGAATACATTTCTTGCGGCATCGTATATGAGCGAAGTCGAAAGCGGTATGTTCGCTGCGAGCTTCTCGTAATCGGGAGCCGTCTTATCCATATTGATGGTAAGTCCGTACTGAAGAACAGCCATCTTGCCCGAGCCGTCCGGTGCAAGGTTTACCGGATTGCCCTGCTCTAACTGGAACATATCAAGATTGGCAACATCAAAGCTTGACTCAACCTGATTCTCAAGCTCAAGCTCAAGTATCTTCGCTATGTCATCGATAAGCTTGTTGGTCTTCTGTGCCGATGGCATAAATGTAAACACAAGCAATATGTTGAATACTAAATTGACCAGACACAACGCAAGGATTACGACTGTGATAAGATTCTTCTTCATGAGAATGCTCCTTTATATACCTTAATTGGAATTCTGTTCGTTGTATATCTTGATGGAGACGCGGCGGTTTCTCGCCCTTCCCTCGGGAGTGGCATTCGACGCTACAGGCCTCGACTCACCGTAGCCCGCTATCTTCATGTTCTCGTCTATAAAGTTCTCCTGAGTGATCACATAGTCATAGACACTCTTGGCCCTCGCCATGGAAAGCGCCCTGTTGTCCTCGAATCTTCCTCCGGAGATGGGCACATTATCCGTATGCCCCTCTATCTCGATAATATTGTACTTGTATTTCGTAAGGATGCTCGCAATCTTCTGAAGGAACATCTTTGAATCATTCTTAACCTCTGAGGAGCCGGATTCGAAGAGTATCGAACCGTTAAGTTCAAGCTCCACATACTGCTTGGTATAGTCGATGGTCACTAAGCTCTCTATATTGAAGGACTCGGTCATGCTGACTACCTCGTCATACATTTCCTCGGACTCCTTCTCGCCTCTCTCATCGAACTCCGCTTTGATCTCGGCATCGGAAACCTGATCGAGCTTGGCATCGGTCATGGTAGCTCCGCCGCCTGTGTTGCCTTCCTTTCCTTCTGCCGTTCTTCCCTCCTGCTGAAGATAAGTCTGCGTATCGGGAAGCTGTGTCACTCCGCCCGACATCATATCTCCGTTGACAAGGGACATGGCACCGTTGTTCAGGATGGAGAAGGACATATTGTCAAATGAAGCGGCGATCTTCTGTATCTTGCCCGCATCCATGGTAGATGAGGCGAACAAAAGCACGAAGAAGCAAAGCAACAGGTTCATAAGATCCGAGAATGTGGCCATCCACGCGGGCGACCCTTCCTCGGGTGGTTTTTCCTTTCTCTTCGCCATTATGATCCACCCTCTTCACTGAACTGCGACCTCTCGCCGGGTGCGAGGAAGGCCTTCAGTTTCTCTTCTATGACACGAGGGTTCTCACCTGCCTGTATTGAAAGGATACCCTCGATCATCATCTCTTTCAGCTTCATCTCCGCCGAATTATAGGCGTCAAGCTTATTCGCAACCGGTGTACATATCCAGTTTGCAAGCACCGAACCGTAGAATGTCGTGATAAGAGCAACGGCCATGTTCGGTCCGATGGAGTCGGGATCCGACAGGTCCTTAAGCATGAGCACAAGACCGATAAGTGTACCGATCATTCCCCACGCAGGTCCCATGGCACCTAAGTTCTTCCAAAAGCCTATATTTCCCTGGTGTCTTGTATCGGTATTCACAAGATCGGCTTCAAGTATGCTCCTTACAAGCTCGGGATCGGTACCGTCGACTATGAGCATAACGCCCTTCTTCATGAATTCATCTTCAAGGTTGTTCGCGCTCTCCTCCAAAGCAAGAAGTCCTTCTCGCCTTGCAAGGTTCGAGAGGTCTATGATGCTTCTTATGGTATCGACCTCACTCGCGGCAGGCACCTTGAATATAAGTGTGAACGATTTGAGTCCCTTGATAAAATCCTGCATGGGATTCATCATCAATATAGCGCCGAAAGCACCACCGAAGGTAACCAGCGCCGAAGGCGCGTCAAGGAAGTTCATGACCGCCGAGAAGCTTTTACCGAATACCATACCGAATATCATGAGTCCGAGACACATCATCATACCGATTAACGATGCTAAATCCAACTTACGTCACCTCATAGTATACATCCGAAGGACTGTGTTTACCTTCACACATTCATCGAATGTATCTTTCTTTTATAATCAACAACAAGGGAGACCACCTGATCGACGGTCTCTTCAACTACCATTTTCTTTCCGCTGGTCAAGGTAATTACCGTATCGGGCGTCTCCTCCACACTCTCTATAAGCTCAGCATTTATGACAACCTTAGAGCCCTTGAATCTCGTTACCTCGATCATACCGTTCTTCTCCTTTATCAGAAGGCATAATACCTCCTCACAATCTATAAGATTATAGCACAGATAAAGGTTTATGTCTACTAAAAACACAAACTCCCTCCGGCTGATGCCGGAGGGACTCTGTATCAAACTAAATTATATCAATTATCTCTTAAGATTTACAAGCTCCTCGAGCATACTGTCCGAGGTTGTGATTATTCTTGAATTCGCCTGGAAACCTCTCTGGGTTGTGATCATCTCGGTAAACTCACTCGAAAGGTCTACATTGGACATCTCCAAAACACCCTGAGTCATGCTTCCGCCGCCCTCATCGACAGATACGCCGATTCCGTCAAATGAACCGGAGTTCTGAGTCGTCTTATACATAGAATCACCTATGGCCTCCATAGCCATCGGGTTTGCAAATGCCGCAACCGCTATCTGTCCGAGAAGCTTTGTCTCACCGTTTGTATATACTCCGTACATCTTGCCCGACTTGTCTATGGATACGTCGTTGAGCTTACCCATAGCACGGCCGGAGCCTGTCGAGTCGGTCGCTCCTCTTACTATCTTCGCGGTAGAGTTTCCGGAAGACTCATACATGGTAAGATGTGAGAAATCCATCTTTACACCCTTGGGTACCTGCACCTCACCATCGGCTGTCTTGACTGTCTCGGTCTGGGTTCCGAAGAACACATCACCTCTGTCAACCGGATTGCCGTCAGCATCGACCGCGCCCGCCTTGGGCTTTATGTTCAGAAGTATATCCGAGGTCCATGCACTCTTGTCTATCTTACCGTTTGCATCAAGTGTCTCGGGTATGATAGCATCGCCCACATATTCGAAGGAACCGTTGTCTGCGTTGAACTTTACCTTTACGAAGTCGTTGCTTGTTCCGGCTGTAATGCCCTCCTTTGTGAGCTTTGTAAGAGTTGCCTCATAACCGCCTTCAACCACATCGGTCGTACTCTTGTCATCCTCGCCGAGAAGTTCTACATTGTTTGAGTCCTTCAGTGATACGAGCTTTACGGTATATATGGAGTGGTCGTCCACGCCCTCGTCCTGCTTGAGCTGGAACTTTGCATTGTAGCTGTAGCCGAGTGAATCATAGAGTGAAAGCGAAAGTGTACCTCCGTCAACCGAAGTAAGATCAGGATCGGTAAGATCCACATTTCCGGTGAGATAAGACTTGGTTGTCATCTCGGGATTAGATACCTTATTATCCTCAGACTCGGGCTTAAGCGCGGATACGGTATCACGGCGAACATTGGTCGGGTCGTCGGGATCCACCTGCCAGCCCATTACCTGATAACCGTTTGAAGTTACGAGTGTACCCGAACCATCGACCTCAAAGGCTCCGACCTTGGTAAAGCAGTTCTGACCGTTACGGCTTACCACGAAGAACTGCGGACCGTTCAGCATAAGGTCATACGGATTGTCCGTTGACTGTGCGGCACCGCTGCTTGTGATCGAAGTCTGTATAGAACTCATCTTTGAACCGAGACCGATCTGAGATACGTTGGTACCACCGGTAGTTGCCGTCGCACCTGTCGCATTTGCGCTGGTCTGGTAGAGAACATCTCTGAAAAGTACACTTGCGGACTTGAAGCCCATAGTGTTAACGTTGGCTATATTGTTACCTATAACATCCATCTTGGTCTGGTGAGTTCTCAGGCCTGCCACACCAGAGTAAAGCGATCTCATCATAATAGTTGCCCTCCTCGTAATAAAGACTTGTCTTCAATGATCCTTTGGCTTTTATATCGGAAAAATCGATAGATTTCTTAACCTTCTCAAACGCCGGTATTCTGTGCTGCCTCTTCCTCCGAAGCAGCCTCCTCTCCTCCTACCGCAGTGATGCCCGTCTCACCGGCATGCTCTCTTAAGTAGAGGAAATAATCATAATCGACCACGGAATCAAGATCCGAAGCAGGATAGTAAGTATCGTTTATCGAAAGGAGCACATCTCCGTCCTTCATGGTCGCATACTGTACAAGTCCGCTTATCGGAGCGTTATTTCCCGCAGAATCCTTCGCGTTCATGATCACATAGTGTCCGACTAAGTTGAGCGAATTTCCCTTCTCGACAGCATCCGATATGTTCATGGTCGCCTCAAGCGAAGAGTACTGCGCAAGCTGTGACATATACTCCGTCGAGTCACCCGGATTCATCGGATCCTGATATTGCATCTGAGTTACAAGAAGCTTCAGGAAAGCCTCCTTATCGAGATCGTTCTTTGACACATCATTTTTCTTTGAGCTCACATAGGAGTTTGACTGCGCCGTGATAGCACTTACTACGTTATCTGCCATGATTTATCTCTCCTTCCCGTCGTTTACGCTGTATAGCTTACGCTGCTGCCCTTGGTCTCCATGACCGCTTTATCCTCGGTAGCCGCGCTGCCCTCATTCGTATCATCTTCATCGTTTCCGCCGCCGGCATTTCCTCTTCTGCCTCCGCGTCTTTCCTCAAGCTCGGCGTCTCTTTCCTCGTTGAAGAACTCATAGTTTGCAAGCATTACTTCAACCTCATCGACCTTGAGTCCCTGCTGCTCGAAGTTCTCCTTTAAAGCTATGATGCCCTGCTCTATCGCATTCTTTGCCGCTTCGGTCTCCGCCGTTATCTGGGCCTGCATCACGCCGTTCTTCGATATGACATTTATATGTACCTTGCCGAGCTGCTCGGGGTTTAATACCACCTCAAGTGAGTCAACTCCGCCCTTGGAATTTGCCTTTATATCATCTATTACCTGACTTATGATATCGGACTGCTTCACCTCTCCGACACCCTCTACATAAACCGTTCCCTGTGCTTCGGGGTTGGCCGCAACAGCCTGGTTAAGGTTGTTCATCGCCCCGGTGAAGTCTTCCCTCACCGTTGCGGTCTGCTGATTAAACTCCGTACCCGCGCCGGTATTCTGAAATGTACCGCCGGTTTCACTTCCCGATGAAGTCTGACTGTTTGCGCTTTCGCTTACCGGTCTGTCCGCAAAAGAACTCTCCGTATCACGGGCAACCGCTCCCGAATTATCATCAACCTCGTTTTTCTCCCGTCCGAGGACAAGCTCGGGTCTCTCCTGCTTTTCGTCAGCCTTAAATATATCCGTGCTGTTTTCCTTAAGGAATTCTTCAACCTTTCCGGTAAAAGATTCAGTATCCGCGATCCCGTTTTCCTCAAGCAGGCTCTCAAGTCCTTCGACTGCATCATTTACCGTCTGTGCCAGATTCTCGTCCACCAGCATATCTACCCCTGTGTGTCCGCCCGCACTCAAGATAAAGTTCTGCAATCCCTCCGGGGTAAGCAGCTCCTCTATCGACACTCCGGTCTCCTCGAGCATACCCGAAAGTCCGGCATCGTCCACCGAAAGAGCCTCCTTGAGTATGTCAAATACTCCGGCTATCACTTCCGCAACCGCTACCGTATCCTCAGCTGCATCCGCCGGTATCGCACCGTCACCCGTAACCGCCTCCGTACCTGCATAAGCCTTGTCGGCCTTGTCGCTGTCTTTTGTTCTGACCGGCTTTGTCCGGTTTTCCGATGCAGCATCGGTCTTCAACGGCTTTCTGTCCGCGCTGCCCGTTGCAGGCTTTTGCTGAGCGCCGTTATTCCTGCTGTCCGCAGGTCTTGATGCCGGTTCAGGCGTGCGCGAAGGCGCTGCCTTTATGTCCTGTATATTTGTATCCGTGTTCATCCGTGACTGTCCGCCGGAACCGGCTTTAAAATCTATCCCTCCGCCGGCCAGCTTTAACAAACTTGAAAATGCATCGGAGGCACTGACATCCTTGTCGCTCTTTCTCACGCCCGTTTTGGCGCTAAGCTGTGCCATATTTCCCGCTATACCATCTACTCCGGATATAGTTGCCATATAATTACCTCCTAAGATCACTGCATAAGCTTTTTCGTTACAAGAGCGGCATAATCAGCTTCCATCTCCGCAAGGATCTTGCCCTTTGCCGAATCGGAAAGCTGATTCATGATAAGAGCCACAGAGTCAAGATCATTGCTCATGGTCGCGAGTATCGCCGCAGCTTTCTTGGCGTCCATGGTCTCGTAGGACTTGGCAAGCTTCTTTATATCCTCATCCGCCTGTCTTGCACTGATCATGTCTCTGTATATCTCCTCCGCCTTCTCGGCATCAATGGAATTATACCACTCAATATATGTATCGGCACTTGGGGCGGAATCTCCATAGATTATTTCGTCATAAAATTTATCTTTTTCTTTTTCAAACTCTTCCTGCTGCTGTTCGAAGGTCTTCAGACGCGCAACCTCCTTCTCAAGCTCGGCCACTTTATCGTTCAATGCGCCTATCTCGGCTTCCTTGCTTCCCAACGCCGCATCAAGCTTCCTTATCTGCTCTAGGGCATCCGCGAGATTGGTATAGGGATAGTCGCTCTCCTTTGCCGTCTCCTCATCCGTAGCATCGGGGAGTATCTTGTTCAGAACAGGCACATCCTTAAGGATCGGGCGCAGAGCTCCGCTTCCGAAGCCGCCCACGTCAAGCTTGATCATAAGAGCCATGACCGAAAGCCACGTGGTGATTATAAGGATCACTATAAGGACGCCCGCAAAGCCGACTCCCTCTTTCTTTTCTTTTTTATCATTATCCTTAGCCATCGTTAATGCTCCTAACCCTCGTCATCTTTTTCTTTATTGTTATACTGATAGCTCACAACCTGATCTATCTCCTTGGCCTCTTCGGCATTAAGCTCCTCGACAAACTCCTCGAATTTCTTCTCCTTGAGCTTCTCATGCATCTTTCTTTCCTGCATAGCCTCGGCCATCTTCTGTCTCGCAAGCTCTAAGTTGCGGCTCGCCTTCTTTACATTTTCGTTCTGGGCGGCGATCACGCCGTCCATCAGGTCCACGGCATTTGAATTCTCTTCGATGTCAACAAAGACCAGGCGCCCCTCAAGCGAACGCCTGTAAGCCTCGATATACTCCTCTTTCCTGTGCTTTAAAGCTTCAAGCTTCTCCTCCTCCTCGGTAAGCTTCATGCGCGCTTCACCGTAGGCCTGCTTCGCACTCTCTTCGAGTTTGTATTTTATATCGAGGATGTTCTGCATCCTGTAGATGAATTTAGCCATCAGTAAATCCCTGTTGATAAAGATTCTTCGCTTCCTGTTGCTTCGCAAGCCCTCGCCGGGCCGGCATCATACCGCTTCGCAGTATGATCAGCGTCGCTCAGAATCCTTTTAATTAAATATCTCCCCGAGCAGTCTGATCTCGTCATCAAACAAAAACTTGGCGTTCACATCCTGCATAAGGAACTGATTCACCTTGTCTATCTTGGTTATCGCATAGTCGATATCCTTGTTTGAGCCCGCGCGGTAGGCGCCGATATTGATCAGGTCCTCAGCGTCGTTATAGGTCGCAAGCACATTCTTCAGTCTTCCCGCAAGCTTCTTGTGCTCGGGCGTGGCTATGGCGCTCATACATCTTGATATGCTCGCAAGCACATCGATAGCCGGATAGTGATTCTTGTGTCCTAAGGCTCTCGAAAGCACTATATGCCCGTCCAAGATACCTCTCGCGGTATCG
>ONVB01000297.1 GCA_900321145.1 uncultured Eubacteriales bacterium
ATACTTCGGAAAGGGCTTAAGCCTCGGTGATATCATTCCGCCGAGCAGCGGCAGCCTCACTAAGCCACCGTGTATATGTCCCGCGAAAACAAGGTCTGCTCCCCATCCGGCATAGGCTTCGAAGTACTCGGGATTGTGAGCGATAAGGATGTTGAACTTCTCGCTCTCCTTAAACCCGAGCTTCGAGGAAAGCTCCTCCGCCGAAAGAGGCTTTGTGTAAAACCTTGTATAATACGAGCGATCCAGGTCAAGGCCGTATATCACCGGCCCCATATCTTCATCCTCAAGCTTCTCATCTCTAAGGAAATGTACTCTTTCGCCCGCTATGTTCATATATCTGTCCATATTCTGATATCGCATCTCATGATTGCCTATCCCGTAATAAACGGGCGCTATCAAAGAGAGCTTCTCCACTACCCCGGCAGTCTTTAAGTTGGTCTCCGCCTCGTTTAAGGTGATCATATCACCCGCAAGGATTATCATATCCGGCGATTCACCTTCAACCGCCCTGAGCAACTCGGAATTTCCTTCACCGAACTCTGCGTTGTGAAGATCGGCAAGGGCCACTATCTTCACGGGACTCTTGATATCCTTGTCCGTTCTCACGGTATACCGCGTCACAACAAAGCTGCCGCACTCATATCTGCTTTTAACGAGCATCAGAGCGAAAAGCACGGCGCAGACAAGTATGAAGATTATCAGTATCTTTAAAATCAGCATAGATCTTTAATTCTTAAAGCTGTGTATGGGGGCCGGTATCCTTCCGGTCCTTTCGATAAATGCATCACAGGAGAAGTTGTTCACCGGCATGATCGGCGCATAGCCGAGCAGTCCGCCGAATTCCGCCTTATCTCCCACCTTCTTGCCTATAACGGGTATGATCCTGACTGCGGTCGTCTTTTGGTTGACCATGCCGAGAGCCATCTCGTCGGCTATTATACCGGATATGGTTGTCGCCTTGGTATCACCGGGTACCGCAAGCATGTCAAGTCCTACGGAGCATACGCAGGTCATGGCCTCAAGCTTCTCTATGGTGAGTGCGCCGGCCTCTACGGCGTCGATCATCCTCTTATCCTCGCTGACGGGAATAAATGCACCGGACAGGCCGCCCACATATGAGCTTGCCATAACGCCGCCCTTCTTCACCTGGTCGTTGAGCATGGCAAGAGCAGCCGTGGTTCCGGGAGCACCCGCAAACTCAAGTCCTATCTCCTCAAGTATCTCGCCCACGCTGTCACCGACTGCGGGAGTCGGAGCGAGTGAAAGGTCTATGATACCGAAGGGAACTCCGAGCATGGCCGAAGCCTCCTTTGCGACAAGCTGTCCCACTCTTGTTATCTTGAAGGCAGTCTTCTTGATGGTCTCGCAGAGAACCTCGAAGCTCTCGCCTCTTACCGACTCGATAGCCCTCTTTACCACACCCGGGCCGCTTACTCCTACATTTATGATCTTGTCGGCTTCGGTAACTCCGTGAAATGCACCTGCCATGAACGGATTATCATCCGGTGCGTTGCAGAATATCACAAGCTTTGCACAGCCGATAGAATCCTGATCCTTTGTGAGCTCCGCAGTCTCCCTTACAACCTCACCGAGAAGTCTGATGGCATCCATATTTATACCGGTCTTTGTCGAGCCTGCATTTACGGAAGAACATACTCTTCCGGTCACGCTCAATGCCTTGGGGATGGATCTTATAAGAAGCTCGTCCGCCGGCGTCATGCCCTTTGATACAAGAGCCGAGTATCCTCCGATAAAGTTCACTCCGCACTCTGTGGCTGCGTTGTCGAGAGTCTTCGCTATCTCCACGAAATCATCCTCGCTCTTTGCTACGGAACCGCCGACTAAGGCGATCGGAGTAACCGATATTCTCTTGTTGACTATGGGTATTCCATACTTCCTTGATATCTCATTTCCGGTGTGAACCAGGTCCTTGGCAGACTCGGTTATCTTCCTGTATATCCTGTCACAGGTATCCGAAAGATCTGCGCCGACACAGTCAAGAAGACTTATACCCATGGTTATGGTACGCACATCAAGGTTCATATGGCGTATCATATCATTTGTCTCTATTACCTCATTTATTCCTATCATTTCTTGTCCCTTCTGTAAGATTCTTCGGGCTGCGCACTCAGAATGACACGTATTTTGATTCTGCCGCAGCAGTGTCATTCTACCGGACGGTGTCATTCTGAGCGAAGCGAAGAATCTTTATATTCTGTGCATCATGTTGAATATCTCTTCCTGCTGTGCGAGGATCTGCACGCCGAGCTCCTTACCTATCTCGGAAAGCTCGTCCGCGATCATATCATGATCTTTGGATGACGCCGAGCAGTCCACAACCATCATCATATTGAAATAGCCGTCAACTATGGTCTGTGCTATGTCAAGAATATTGATATTGTTGCCCGACAGGTATACGCACACCTTCGCGAT
>ONVB01000237.1 GCA_900321145.1 uncultured Eubacteriales bacterium
AACTCCTCCATGGCCTGATCGACGGACTGGCTCTCCAAAAGGCTTGTGTATATCTGCTTCACCACCGGATCGCGGTCTACAAATGTTCTCCTGAAATCATCACGCACAAAAACACGCACCGCCTCACTCCAGTTACTCTCGGCGAGCGTTGCGAACTTGAACAGATCATCTATTTTCTGGTCGCCATACTTGACGCAGGGCGGCGTGATCTCGATATCGTAAGGGATCTTGAACTCGCCTCCGTCGGTTATGACACTGATATGTCCTCTGTAATTCTTCCCGGCCTCAAGGCAGGTTGCGTCGAAGCTGTACTTCACCGCAAAGCGCTTGTTGATATACGAATGCTCCTCAAACTTCAGCATATATCTGCTGTCGTACACCATGGCCTTGATCGGCATATCATTCTGGCTCTCCACATTGAAGCTGCCCGAATATACGGTTCCCATCTCTATAAAAAGGTGCAGTCTCTCCACGGAGATCGAAACCTCCGGACGATCAACCCAGAATTCACCTTTGGCATAATGCTCTACAATGCCCTTCATTTCTTCTCCTCTGATATTCACGATAACCGCCGAAGCCGCAACACATTTATATATGCCGGCCGGTCGAGCTTCATAGACTGTTTAACTTAAATGCACATCCCATGTCCGCTGATCCGTCGGTGGTTTATCGCCCATATCATAATACATTATATATAAAATATAGCTATTGTTCTTGATTGGAATTGTGGTATAATATGTCTACACAATCTTCGTTATTATAACAGATTTTTCCAACAAATAAAAGCATATTTTAGGAGATGATCAAATGAACCAGGGAAGTATCCAGATAGCTGCAAGCAAGCAGCTGCGAATCGAACAGCTCGAGACTGTCAACTTCGAGACCAACATCAATCCCTTCGGGCCTCCGGATTCGGTAAAGAGGGCGATCTTGGAGCATATTGACTCCATAAGCGCGTATCCCGTGGGATACTACGAGAACCTGAAGAGCGCCATAGCAAGGTATTGCGGCTGCAACAAGGACCACATCGTCACCAGGAGCAGCACCGCCGACCTTATAAGGCTCTTCATAGGCATGCAGGGATGCAAGAGAGTTCTCCTGCCATACCCGCAGTCACCCGAGTATGAGCGCTCGCTCAACGCACTTGGCGTGCAGATCTTAAACTACGAGCTTCGCGAGGAGGACGACTTCAGGATCGATCCCGATACCATCTGCAACGCTCTTGTCAAGGATGTAGACGCCGTAGTCATAAGCAATCCGGGCAATCCTTCGTCACAGCTTCTCTCAAGAGACGAGATCAAGGTTATCGCCGACGCCGCCAAGGCAACCGGCACCCTGCTCATCATCGATGAGATGTATATGGAGTTCACCGAGAATGCCGCAGCAACCACTGCCATCCCGATAGCGGAGAGCATGTCGAACGTGGTAGTCACAAGAAGCGCCTCCAAGTTCTTCGCCGTTCCCGGCTTAAGACTTGCCTACGCGATCACTTCCGACGACAAGAAGCTCAAAGCCATCTTAAAGACCGCAGCAAACTTCAGCATATCCTCAATCACCGCGGCAGCCTGCACCTCGATGTTCACCGACGACAACTATGTCGAGCGTACCCGCTCCCAGATGCACACCGAGAGAAACCTGGTCTACGCCGCGCTTGCAACCTACAAGGAGCTGCGCCTGTTCAAGCCGTACGCAAACTTCATGATGCTCAAGGTTCCCGACGAAGCCCCGGGCGCCTCTGAGATATGCGAAAGCTTGAGAACGCAGGGTATGATCTTAAGGAACTGTTCAAACATAAGGGGACTCTCCAACAGATATATCCGCTTCTGCTTCATGAACCCGAGGCAGAACGATGCACTTGTAAATGCTCTGCTGGAAATGATAGTATGATAAACCAAAAAACAGGAGCCGTTTTCCGACTCCTGTTTTTTTGATGTCATCAATCCGGCGGATTGAAGATATTCATATCTATTTCTTTTTGTCCTACCCCGATCTCATTTACTATG
>ONVB01000236.1 GCA_900321145.1 uncultured Eubacteriales bacterium
AAAAGAAATATTCATACCATCACCCTCCTTGGTTCATGTATATGAAATACATATAACACAGTCTTCCCTGACCGTTATCTACAGATATATATATTTTACTTTATCCATAACAAATACGCAAGCACAAAAACTAATATTTGACTGCCGAACAATGTCGACTCACTCTTCCCAGAACAGTTCATCCAGGGTTTTTCCGAGCGCCTTGCATATCGCTCTGCAGAGGTTGATGGTAGGGTTATAATCTCCTTTTTCAATGGCATTGATGGTCTGTCTCGACACACCCACCTTTTCTGCCAGATCCTGCTGTGAAAGATCCAAAGCCGCCCTGGCAGATTTCAGCTTCAGATTCTTCATTCTTTCTCATCCTCTCTATCTATTCTTTTGTCTTCACGTCCGTCCGCAAACTGCTTTAAAGCTATAGCTATAAACAACACAAGGAACAGCAGCGCGCACAAGAAGTTATACATATGGAACGACGGCTGTCCGTTCTCTATCATCGTACCCGATCTGAAGCTGATGACAGAGAGAATAACATTCATAAGCGCTATGACACTGAATATGATCATCATTGACTTTGGTCTCTCATTCAAAGCGAAGTAGCTTTCGTGCCAGATGCAGTAAACCACGTACACCGCTATCCCCAGGAACACACCGCACACATAGAGAAATGTTGCCTTGAGATCCGGAAACATGTTGACCATATCGATGCATGATAGGAAACCTATGTAGATCAGCATTGTGAAAAATGCGTATCTGAATCCGCGCCCGCGCTCGAGCTCCTGTCGTTCATCATACCGAGGCTGCTCCGTCTGCGCATGCCTTATGTACGAATCAAGAATGATGTAGATCAGGGACAGCCCTATAAGTACGGTAAATATTATCGCAACCGTTCCGACATTGGCTCTGCTTGCCTTCTCGGCGCGAAACTCGTAATCAACCGCCCAGCTTCCGTTCTTCGCCATAGCATCAAAGTTTACCTGATCTGCCGTGCTCTCCGCACGTTCCGTACCGCTCAGATACTTCTGCGCAAATTCCGTGAAGCTCTGCTTATTCGGCATCAAATAGTATTCATACTCGTAGTTGCCCTCTTCAAGGTCCATCAGTACATTCTGCTCCCCTGACAGAGTACTCGTTGCATAAAGCACTTTCCCCTCCGGACTCTTAAGCACAAGACCGGTAATAAAGCCGATCTCATCCTCTTTTATCTCCCTCTCTTTTCCGTCGATAAGCCATTCGAATCTCAGGTTATAGGTTCCGGCCTTCATCACCGAGAACACAACCGTCATACTCTCCGGATCTGCCACTCCGTTCTCAACATTGACGGTTCTGCTCATCTTTGCCGACCAATTATCCTTTGACATCATGACAAGAAAGCCTGAAAAAGCAAGCATAAGAACCGCGCATACCGTTACAATCAGAGTCGTTGTTTTTTTCATAGTATCACCCTTTCGCAAAGATCCTTCCTGTTGCTTCGCAAGCCCTCGCATTTGGTCCTAAGGGGTACCGCTTGCGGTGGATTCCTTAGGACATTGAAGGCCGGCACCTCAACGCTTCGCATTGAGGTCTGCGTCGCTTCGCTCAGGATGACACGTGTCATTACCTCCTCTTTAGCCCGAAGAATCTTTATATTAATCTACTCTACCCGATTTTGAACCGGAGCTATCCGGCCTGATTGTACAATAACACCGATATGACTTTTTGTCAACTATATTTTACTTTTTGTCCAATCTATCCTTCTTTTGAACCATCAAAATCGAGTAGGGAAGGCGCACGATATAAAAGTTTCCGTCCAAATACATCTTCCGGATTTCCTTTCTCCTGTAACCGAACACTTTTATCAACGAAATGTTATACGCGCTTCTGTCAATCATCACCTTGACCATCAGGTACATGACCACACAGAAGATCAAGATTGATGCAAACGAAAGCGTGAAGACCATCGGCATCATCAAACCTGAAAAGACAGAAGCACCCTTTATTACTGTCTGCAATTATTTGGTAGGATATATTATCGATAAAATCACATCAATTCTACTAAAAAAACAATCCCGCAAGCCCTTTATTTACAAAGAGTTGCGGGAAATTGCTTTTATTTGTACTCTACGGTTGCCGGTGCTTTGATCGTCGGATCCACACCCACCTGACCAAGCTTTATTTAAACTGTATTAAATATATACTCCGAGATTCGAATACGCATTTCTTATCTGAAGCTTCTTCATATGTTCATCACTCGCAAGCTCCGAACGAAACGCATCTTTCGCTTCTTCCTCATAAGAATCTCCTAACCCTTGGTCAACCATCATCCTTCCCTTCATCTGTGCCTCCACATATCCCTTCAAGGCATACGCAACGTAGATCACTACATCGATTCGCGTATTAAATGCTATCTCACTTTTGGAAGCTCTGCACATATCACAGAAAAGATCATAATGCTCCTCTGCATCCTCGGAATCGTAAACCGCGTTCGGATCAAATGCCAAATCCAGATCATGCCTCAGGAAGGACATATAATCATACGGTGCTTTGAGAACTTCATTCACCGTTGAATCATACACATCTTTTTTGTACCCCCCCTTTATGATACGGTACCTTTTTCCGAGCTCGAGATAATGCGGTGCAAGCGCTTCCAGCATATCCCGGGTTGCACCGAGAGTTACTCTCTTGTTTTGCTCATTTGCCTCCTTCCTGTAGGCCGCAAGCTCCTTTACCATCCTTTCAAAATCTTCATCCCACAGCCCTTCTCCGATATTTCTGCGAAGAGCAACCACATCTTTGGTACATGGACCCAATAAATCGCCCACAACATGATAACTTCCGTGTTCAAGGAGATATACGTCTGAAGCAAGTTCAAACCTCTTTGCGGCTTCATTTTTTTCCTCCTCGGTGTAGACCCCCGTGTTGGCTATCACGGATGCGACATCCGTATAGTACTTGTCTACAGATGAACCTCTCTCCACCTTAGCTCCGTTTATATCCCTTTGTGCTCGTACCAGCCTCTTCTCAAGACTTCCTTGCTCTTCATTCGTATATCCGGGATGCACAAATACGTCAGCATCGTTGCCGCTTATCTTTTCATCTCCCTCAACGATAAGGTTTTCCGCATGTTCAAGCACCAGCTGGGCTCTGACATTTTGAGGATACTTATTTGCCTGACTTTTCTCTCCCTCGGTCAGCAGGCTCTCATCATAACCGAACCTCTCTGTAACCTGCTTTATGGTCACACCTCGTGTCTTCCTGTACAGACCCTCCATCACCTTTTCAAAGCTTAAGGCAAGTGTTTCCTTCTCCTTAGAATCAAGGAGGCTCGCTCCCGGCTCTGATACTGCCTTCAGCTTATCATGCATCCTGTGCATAAGTCTCATGCTGTAGTACAGCTTGGTGATCGTACTGACATTGCCCATCAATTCCTCATCCGTAGCTGTCTTATACGCAAAGTTCTGCATGAATTCCTTCACCTTACGGGTTTCCCTTACAAACACCTTATTCCCCACGGTTTTGAGCTCTTCGCGGTTCACCTCCCGCGGTAATCCGGAGTGATTGGCTGCCTTGTGTTTAAGTATCCTGCCCGCAAGCTCGAAATACTTTAAGGTCGCCTCGTTCTCATCCTTCTGAAGTTCTGAAAGCTCCGGCATATCGTGCAGCATAGAGCCGATCTCGGAAGCATATGTACCGCCAAACATAGTCACATACTGATTCTTTTCCTTTTCTTTATTAAAGGTTGCTTCCAGGGATGAGTTGATAACTATCAGATTGTTCTTATGTGCGGCGAAATGATCATCTATCTCCATCTTATTCCCGACACTATCTATAAAGCGGTACCCCATGAGGTAAGGCACATACTTCGAATCGAGATTCTTTCCCTCGGCAAGGTGCTTTATAGCATTATCCAAGGCCGCCTTCTTGGTCTCATATCCTTTGATCATCCGCGAATATACAAGGCTTATATCATCATTTCTCTCCCACGGAAGTAATCTCGTTCTCGACAGAAGCATTTTTCTTCTCGTTATCTTCTCGTTATCTATGATCATCTTATAATCGGCAACAATAGTATCGATATTTGCCTTCTGAGCCGTATACTGCTCATTTCCGGCCATGCCCCGGATATATGCATCAAGCGCAGCCTTCTCGTCTTCTCCGCGTGTAATTCGTTCAATGGTTTCCCTGCCCTCTTTTATTACGGCAGAAGTAAGGTGCTCGTCAGCTGCCTTAAACTCGATCGAATTCTGATCTATGAAGCCAAACTCGGCAAGTACCCTTTCCAAAGGTCTCTTCGTGATACTTTCACTCATCCTCCTGTCATACGCGGTGGTCTCGTCACGCAAGGTGAACTTATCCGTCTCTTCATCAAGCATCACTCCGTGTCCCCACAGTACGGCACGGTACGCTTCTTCACAGAGTCCCGCGTTGCGCTCGAAGATCTCTATAGCATAATTTAATCCTTCATCTCCGTTATGCCCCCAATACAAATCCATTTTTTTCTTTTTAAATACAAGCTCTCTGACGGGATCTTCATTATTCCTCATCCTTTTTACTATAGCTCTCACCGCTTTGATCGTATCTATATTCTTCTTCGCGGTAACCGGATCTGTAAGAATGGCCCTCTCCGAGAACAACTCACCGAATTTCTCACTGTCTGCATTCCAAAATGGCTTTATGACAAACTCATTGACCAGATCATATTCCATCGAATCGATATTTTGTACCGTTTCACTTAACGCTGCTGTGCGTGCCTCCTCGGTATCCGCCTTTTTTGTATTTAAGAGCATCAGGCTCTTTACCCTGTCACGTTTGCTGCGGTCAGTCTTAAGCTGCTTTATCTCTTCGGACTCCGAGCCGGTTATCAATCTGTCTATGTCCTGCTCTTCCGCCTTGTCATCGCCCGCGGAAAGAAGCCTTATAGTGTGCCCTGTAACCGATACATGCTTGTCCTTAGCCAGCTTTCTCGCCTCTTTATAGTCCTTCTTATACTGAGCTCTGCTCTTTTTGTCATACGAAAGAAATGTGATGGGCACATGCCCGATCATCTCAAATTCCTGTACTTGAAGCAGTTCTGCAAACTCATCCTGTTCCTTTTCTTCCTGCTCATCCTGCAGCATCATAACGCCGCTCTCGAAGGCATTTGCCTGCTGAACTCTGTCTTCCCACGTTGTCTGAATCTGCTGCTGATCTTGTGTCTGCTGCTGTGCGGTCTGCATTACATCCATTGTTTTTTCCTCCCTGCATAATAAGATCCTTCCTGTTGCTTCGCAAGCCCTCGCATTTGGTCCTAAGGGGTACCGCTTGCGGTGGATTCCTTAGGACATCGAAGGCC
>ONVB01000235.1 GCA_900321145.1 uncultured Eubacteriales bacterium
AATAGATTTTTAAAAACAGTAATTGTCATAGTGCTGATAAGTGTGATCACTTGCGCTGTTGGCTTTGATTCCAAGGTATGCGCCGCGGATCCATCGTATGACAACGAGGCGACTAATATATGGGGCAGTGGTGGACAGATTACATTTGATCTGAAGGACTGCAGCGGCTATCTGACTATCACCGCTGTCGTCGAGTTTGATGGCAAGATCAATTCGGCTTCGGGGTGGGGCTTCGATGATTATAAGGTATCCGGAAATCAGGTAACCGCAACGGTCAGAGCGGACGGAGGAAACTCGTGGGGCTTTAACGGGAGCGTCGGGATACAGGTTGAGGGCTCAGGCATAACCACGGGCAAGGTGGTAAGCGTTACGGGATCGGGAACCTACTCGGGTACGGTAAACGGCGGAAATCAGAACAGCGGTCAAAACGGAAGTCAGAACAACGGTGGCGCATCATCGGCTCCAAAGCCTGACTTTGCATCACCGGCTGTATCGAAGTACGGTACTGCGGGGGATGACTGGCTCACGACCAAAGGCTCGAAGATAGTCGATATGGATGGAAATGAGGTCTGGCTCACGGGACTTAACTGGTTCGGATACAACACAGGCACCAATCTCTTCGACGGACTGTGGAGTGCTCAGCTTGAGTCATCGATAACGGCCATAGCCGACCACGGCTTTAACCTTATGCGTGTGCCGATGTCGGCGGAGCTTCTGCTTCAGTGGAAAGCAGGAGAGTATCCGCAGGCAAACTATAATCACGCGTCGAATTCCAATTTGGACGGAATGAACTCACTTGAAATATTTGATTATGTGCTTACCCTGTGCGAGAAAAGCGGTATCAAGGTGATGATCGATATCCACTCGGCAAATACCGATGCTTCGGGGCACAATCATCCTGTGTGGTATACAGACAAGATAAGCGAGGACCAATATGTGGAGGCGCTTACCTGGATAGCGGACAGGTACAGGAATTACGATACCATAGTTGCTTATGACCTGAAAAATGAGCCGCACGGCAAGGCAAGTGAGACAACTCATGCGATATGGAACGATTCGGATGATAAGGATAACTGGAAGAGGGTAGCCGAGCGTGCAGGCAAGGCGATACTTGCGAAGAATCCTCATGCACTTATAGTGATAGAGGGTATACAGATCTATCCGACGGATATAAAGGCGAATAATTTTACATCGAAAAACGATGAGGATTATTATAACACATGGTGGGGCGGAAATCTGATGGCGGTAAGGGATTTCCCGATCGACTTTGGAGATGATAAGCTTAACAGGCAGATAGTTTATTCGCCTCATGATTACGGCCCGCTTGTGAATGAACAGCCGTGGTTTAAAGGCGGTTTCGATGCGGATTCTCTCTATAAGGACGCATGGCATGACTACTGGCTCTACATAGCCGAGGAGGACATAGCTCCGATCCTTATAGGTGAGTGGGGCGGCTTTATGTCAGGTGATAATCTCAAGTGGATGACATACCTCAGGAACCTGATCGGTAAGACAAAGTTGAATCATACCTTCTGGTGCTTCAACGCAAACTCGGGAGATACCGGCGGACTTGTCAAGGATGATTTTGTAACCTGGGATGAGGATAAGTATGAGCTTGTAAAGCCGGTACTCTGGCAGGACGGAGACAATAAGTTTATCGGTCTTGATCACAAGGTAGCCTTAGGTGTGAACGGGATTGCTCTTTCCGACTACTCGGGAACAACTCCCGAGGCGGTTTTTAACGACACGCCGTCAGATACTGTCGAAGCAGAAATAAAGGATGATGCTTCGTCCGAAGAGATACGGATTACCGAGGGTCAGACAACACAGGAAGAGAAGCCGGCAGATACGCAGGAAACGGATACCGGAAATACCGGCAGTGATGCGGAGGATACTTCAGCAAAGCAGGCGTCATCGGAGAAGAAAAGTAATAACAGAAATGTATTATACTTTATTCTCGGTCTGTTTGTTGCGGCCGACCTTATAGTTGTATTCCTTATTTTCAGAAAGAAAAAGAACTAATAAACGGGGCTGTCGCTTTAGATGATTAAATCATCTAAAGCGACAGCCCCGTTTTCTTTGTCAAAAAATAAATCTTGGTATCTGTTGATTTTTCACCATTATTGATGTGTTCAACAAAAAACTGTATTTCATTTGTACTGATAAAAAAACGCAAATATTGCCATGTGATATCGTAAAGTAAAACATATAAATTGCGATATTAAGAAAAAACTGCAAATATTACAATTTAGTGTTGACACGAGAACAAAGAAATGATAATATGACAAATATGGAGCGAGATAAAGTGTTTATTTGGCAAGATATGTAAAGAAAGGGTAAAGAATATGTTGTTGCAGTTTTCTGTTGAAAATTATATGTCATTTAAGGAAAAAGCGATACTTAGCCTAGAACCTTCGAAGGACCGAGAACATCCTGAGAATATCGGTGAAAAAGGTGGTTTAAAAGCTGTAAATGTTATAGCTACTTACGGCGCTAATGCATCTGGAAAGACTAATTTCTTTAAAGCAATTACCGTGGCGTTAAACGCAATCCGGTCTTCTAATACAAGACAAGTAAATGATACTTTAGGGATTGTTCCATTTAAGTTTTCTCCAGAGACGAAAAATGAACCCAGTAAGTTTGAGTTTCGGTTTGTAGCTGCGGATCACAAGAAATATGTATATGGGTTTACTGCAGATAATCGAATCATATATGAAGAATACTTGTACCGTTTCAGTTCAAGCCGTGCAACAAAAATATTTGAGCGCAGGAGTAATGGCACATATTTATTTACTGCACGGGAAAAGAATGTGCTTCAGCCCCTTACGCAATGGAATACACCAAATAAATTTTTTATTGCTACGGCTACCATGTGGAATGCCCAGAGTACAAAAGCACCCCTTGAATGGCTTTCTGGTGGAATAGATACTTATACTGATCTGAGTATTCTTACACAGGATGCTGTAAAAAAATACCAAGGTGATGAATCGCGGGAGTATATTCAATTTACAGAAAAGGTTATGGGCGAGGCAGATATTAATATATCCAAAATTGATGTTCAGCTTAAGAAAGTACCCATAAATCCCAATTTGATGCCACTTATCCCTGGCTTGATCATAAATGGTCAGTTGATACAACCACAGGAGCAGACGCAACTTGAGGTAAAGACCTATCACGATGTTACTGACAAAAACGGCGAGAACAAAACTCGGTATAGTTTGCAATTGGGTGAAGAATCTGTCGGAACACAGATATTATTCACATTCTCGCCGCTTCTGAAAAAAGCGTTGGATGACGGAAAGACCATTATGATTGATGAGATTGACAAAAGCCTTCATCCAGCAGTTGTTAAGTATATTGTAAATATGTTCCGGGATAAAGGAATAAACAAATCCGGGGCACAGCTTATAATAACGACACATAGTACATCTCTTCTCTCGCTTTCAACATTCAGAAGGGACCAGATATATCTTGTGGACAAAGACAGAAACACAGCAGAATCAAAGCTGTATGCATTGGACGAATATCCTGTACGGAAAGGAGAAAATATTGAAAAAGGCTATCTTCTCGGACGATATGGAGCGGTTCCAAATATTCAGGGCGGTGATATACTTTGAATGATGTTATTATGAAAAAAAAGCGGGGAACCCATGATCGTAAAAAGAGAAAAGTTATTCTTGTTGTGACAGATGATAAAAATATATCAGAGGATGATGTATACAGAGAATTTCATCTGAACCATAAAGAAATAGTACTTCGGATCATCAAGAGTAATCTGACTGGAAAGTCTCTTGACTTGGCGGTAAAGAGGTATATGCAAGATCATCAGATTTTTACCGCACGAGGCGATCGGGTCCTCTGTTTGCTAAATAATCAAAAAGGAGGGGATGCCTATGATTGACAGGATAATTGACAAAAGAAAAACACTCGGATAATTGCGCTAACAACTATCAGAGTGTAATTCTTCGGATGCAAGCACCCGTTTATTCGCATAAACTATTGTGCCACATCCGAAGAAAAAAATCAATAGGAAATTGTGGAGGTTGAATATGAATACACTTACACAGAACGATTTTTTTTATGAAGGAGGTGGCTTTATTTATGGGCGCCGGATATCATGGTGGTTTTGGTGCGACCAAAGGCTCAGGCAGTGTAATTGCTGCTGATTCAACGCTGGTTGGTAACGGTAAAGGATTCCAACTTAAGGAAGCGGCAAAGCGAGTAAAAAAACTGGATGGTTATACAGATGTAGCGGTTCATGGGTCTCCCGATAGTGTTTCTGTTATGATAAATAAGAATGGAAAAGAACGGGAGATCATATTGGATCACAGACGGCTTGCCAAATTTTTAAAAAGTGATAAGGGGTACAAGAAAGGTAATATCAGATTGCTTTCGTGTAGAACCGGAAGTGAGACCGGAACCTTTGCACAGAATTTAGCTAATAAGATGGGTGTAACCGTAAGGGCTCCATCTGACACACTGTTTATATTTCCCAATGGAAAAATGGTAATTGGACCTAACATGAGAACAAATAGCGGTCGGTGGATTGACTATCATCCGCAGAAAGGAGCAAGCAAATGAATTTGAAATCAATTGGATTTTACAGAGAGATGTCACAAGGAAAAGAAACGGATCCATCCATTCATGATGTAGTAAAGAAAGGCGATTCGACTCTTGTTGAGAAAATCTGTAGTTATTTGAGCAATGGTACGACGGTTATAGTAAGTCCTGGGACTACAATGGATGTTATTGATGAAACAGCTGGTGTTGCCGGAACGGGCAGCTCCTGTACAGATGGTATATGGTTGTGGCCAGATGATCTTTCTTATTATGTTAAAAAATACAACATTGCTCTTCCTGATGATTTTATAAACACAATGAAAGTCAATAAATGGAATAATCCAGGTGGGGATATAGATTTGAGCAACGAAGA
>ONVB01000234.1 GCA_900321145.1 uncultured Eubacteriales bacterium
CATCCGAAGCACATATATGTAAGTTAAGCAGGCCGTAGAGCGACGTCCCTTCTTAGCGAGGTCCTTCACGAGCTTAGAAGGGCTACGTCGTGAAACGGAGTGCGAACGTCCTGCGTACTTACTATATGTGCTGAGGATGCGTCCTCATAGTCAGAAAAGTTTATTTTCCTCATGGTGAATAAGCCGTACTATATTAGCCTTGTGGCGGTAAATAGCCATTCCTGCCATAAAGCATACCACGATCACGCTCTCTATCATGGCTTCCTTCGACACGGGATCGTCAAGGTTGAACGGATAGTGTCCCGATAAGGCGCGAACGGTATATGTTACCGCGAAGGTAAGCACAAGAAGGATCGAGCCTACCGATACATAGCGGCATATGGGAACTATCACAAAGAAAGCCAGCGCACAGGCTATGATCATGATCGGATCAAGGAAGCCTAAGATAGCACCGCCTGTGGCCGCGATCCCTTTACCGCCCTTAAAGTGCATATAAAACGGGAAGTTGTGACCGAGCACAACTCCGAGGGCACCGTATGCCACGAAGAGATACATTTCGTCGGGGTAAAAGTTGTTTATCACAAGCCTGACGATAAGGCAGGTCAGAAATCCCTTCAGGAAGTCGCCGAGGAACACGATAAGCCCCGCCTTCTTGCCGAGCACGCGGAGCGCATTTGTCGTACCCGCATTTCCGCTTCCGTGCTCTCTGATGTCTATCCCATGCATCTTCCCGTATATATACGCTGTCTGAAAAAGCCCTATGATATACCCTCCGATAAGGCATATAAATCTTGCAGGTATCATGATTCTTTCCTTTCTCTGGTTATGAACCTGATGGGAGTGCCGGCGAAGCCGAAAGCATCCCTGATCTTATTCTCTATGTATCTCATATAGGAGAAATGTGCAAGCTCCTTATCATTTACAAATATCACAAAGGTCGGCGGCTTGGTCGACACCTGCGTCATATAGAAGAGCTTAAGTCTCTTGCCCTTGTCCGACGGCGGCTGATTCATGGCCGTTGCCTCGGCAAGTATCTCGTTTAATACACCGGTCTGTATCCTGAGTGATATATTTGCGATCACTCCGTCTATCATCTCGAAAAGCTTCGGCAGTCTCTGTCCCGACTTTGCCGACACGAACAGAAGCTGTGCATAAGGCATATAGGAAAGCCTCTGCCTTATGTCGTCGGTGTAGGTGTTCATGGTCTTGTTGTCCTTCTCCACAAGGTCCCACTTGTTGACCACGATTATCATGCCCTTGCCGCGCTCGTGCGCTATGCCCGCGATCTTCGCATCCTGCTCGGTTACGCCCTCGGTTGCATCTATTACAAGCACCGCCACATCGCATCGCTCGACCGCAGCCACGGTCCTGATGATGGAGAAGCGCTCTATCTCTTCCTTTATCTTATTCTTTCTTCGAAGCCCGGCCGTATCGATAAATACATACTCCTCGCCGTTCCTCTTGATCACCGTGTCAACCGCATCTCTTGTGGTTCCGGCTATGTCGGATACGATAAGCCTGTCCTCGCCGAGAAGCTTGTTTATAAGCGAAGACTTGCCCACATTCGGCTTACCGATGATGGCTATCCTCGGCCTGTCGTCCTCTGCCTCCTCGGTATTGCCGCTGTCAAAATGAGCCACCACCTCGTCGAGCATATCTCCGAAGCCCAGCTTAGAAGCGGCGGAAACCGGAAATGGATCGCCGAGTCCCAGGTTATAGAACTCATACACATCGTTTCCGAACTTCTCAAAACTGTCAACCTTATTTACAACCAAAACAATCGGCTTGCCGGACTTTCTGAGCATATCAGCAACCATGTAATCCGAGTCCACCAGACCGTCGCGCACATCCACCAGGAACATGATCACATTTGCGGTGGATACCGCTATCTCGGCCTGCTCACGCATGGAGCGAAGCAGCACGTCATCCGAGAGCGGCTCTATACCGCCCGTATCGACTATGGTAAAGTTTTTATCCAGCCAGCTCACATCGGCATATATCCTGTCTCTTGTTACTCCGGGGGTATCCTTCACTATGGATATCCTCTCACCCGCAAGAGAGTTAAAGAGTGTCGATTTGCCTACATTCGGCCTGCCAACTATAGCTACTACAGGTCTCATCCATATCACCTCATATCTACAACAGGATCATCCTCCGCGATCTCTCCCGACAGGATGTCCTCTATCACCTGTACAAATTCAAAACCACTTGATTTTACAATAATAACCTGAACTTGTAAAGCCTTTTGAAGCTCCTCCACGGTCATGTCATCCAGGAAGAGCTGTTCGTCACTTTTAAGCACATTTGACGGCAGGATCAGCGCCCGGCCGATGCTCCTGCCTTTTAGCTGAGCCGCTATATCGCCTCCTGTAAGCAGTCCCGTGACCGTGATCCGCTCACCGAAGAAGTCATTTCTTATGGGATATACATTTATCCTCACGCCATCTATGGTATCGGTGACCTCTTTCATCGCGGATGATACTATACCCTCCGCGAGCACACCGGTTACGGTAGTCACCTCTGTCACTGTGTTGCCTTTTTGTTGTCTATCAGATTGGGCATTTTGTCTTTCCCGGTAGTCAGCAAGGCCATCAGCTATCTCATTTAAGAAAAGTCTCGACATGCCCACTCCGTTCTCAAGCTGGATATAGCCGTCATAGCTGTCCTCGTCCGGAAAATCAAGGCCGGCATTTATATACCACTCGTCGGAAGCATGCGCAAAGTATATACCATGCTTAGCGTAAGCGGCTTTGGAAACCGTCTCTATCTGCCCTATTACCTTCAGCGCGTCATCCCTGTCAAAGGGCTCTAATTCACACAGTCCTTCGCGGTACTTAGTCAGACCGACGGGAACGACCGACACGCTCTGAAGAACAGGCGCGTATTCTAACAGATCGTTCAAGGTTCTGTCAAGCTCGGCGCCGTCGTTATATCCCTTGCACAGCACTATCTGCGCATTCATCGGGATCTCGGCGTCGTAAAGCTTCTTCATGCGCTCCATGATATTTCCGGCAAAACGGTTGTGAAGCATCTCGCAGCGAAGCTTCGGGTTCGTCGTATGCACGGATATATTGATAGGCGCAAGTCTGTAGTTTATGATACGCTCTATATCCTCATCCTTCATGTTCGTGAGAGTCACGTAATTGCCCTGCAGAAAGGAAAGACGCGTATCATCATCCTTGAAATATATAGTCTCGCGCATGCCCGGAGGATTCTGATCTATAAAGCAGAAGACACACTTATTGTGACAACTCTTGTAGCTGTCCATAAGCGACTCTCCGAAGCTTAAACCGAGATCCTCATCCGGATCCTTCTCCACCTCAAGAAGCCACTCCTCACCGTCAGCCTTCTCGATCAGTATCTCCAGTTCTTCATCATCAACTAAGTAGTGATAATCAAAGATATCGTTTATCTCCTGCCCGTTGATCGCACAAAGAAAATCACCGGCGGAAATCTCCATCTCCCCGGCGATACTTCCTTCTTCAATTCCGGTTATCAAATGTTTTTTCATGTTTTGCTTTTTATAAGATTCTTCGCTTCGCTCAGAATGACAAGATACGTTTTATATCAGTTCCATGGCGGCAGCTAAATTGCCTCGCATGCCCTTGCTTGCCCTGTGCGAGAACAAGAGCGCGGGGTTGCAGCAGGTACACAGATCCGGCATTCCTATCTTCTCCGGAGAAACCCCGGCGTTAAGGAGATTCTCCCTCACCGCTCCGTGAAGGTCAAGCATATACTTACCGCCGAGCTTGTCCCTTAAGTGCTCAGTATCCTCGCCGTAGCGCTCCTTTATGACAACAGCCACATCCTCACCTATCTCATAACAGGCTCTGCAGATAGACGGCCCTATGGCGCATACGAGGTCATATGCC
>ONVB01000341.1 GCA_900321145.1 uncultured Eubacteriales bacterium
AGTAAAGATTGAAGAAATCAAGGCACAGATGCTTTCTGCATAGCGATTATTGAATATAGTGACGTTTACTTAAAGGCGTGTGGCAAAGGTCATGCGCCTTTTTCAATGGGAGAAAGAATATGGGCGACAGATGGAAACTCTACAAGAAATGTGATGACTTCCGCGTGCAGGCACCACAGTCGGTGCAGGACATGCGCATGATAAGTTCAGCATGGTACATGAGCGGTCTTCTCAAATTAATTCTAATGGGATATAATGCGGATAGTTGTAAAGATTATCCTACAGTATTATGCACGAGGAGGAAGGGTATGATCACAAGAGATGAAGCATTCGAATTACTGAAAAAATACAACAAGGATCCATTTCATATACAGCATGCTTTGACTGTAGAAGCAGTTATGAAGTGGTATGCAAAAGAACTTGGGTATAGCGAAGAGATGGATTATTGGGGAATAGTTGGACTCCTTCATGATATCGATTTTGAGTTATATCCGGAGGAACACTGCATAAAGGCTCCTGAACTTTTAAGAGAAGGCGGAGTCAGTGAAGATATCATTCATGCTGTATGCTCGCATGGCTATGGAATTACTGTTGGATGTGGGGTAACCATAGACGTTGAGCCGGTTCACGAGATGGAGAAAGTTCTTTTTGCTGCGGATGAGCTGACAGGGCTTGTATGGGCTGCTGCTCTTATGAGACCGTCAAAGAGTACAAAAGACATGGAACTTAAGTCTCTTAAGAAAAAGTATAAGAGTAAGGGCTTTGCTGCGGGATGTTCCAGAGAAGTAATTGAGCGAGGAGCGTATCAACTTGGATGGGAACTGGATAAGCTTCTTGAAATGACACTTAAGGCAATGGCTGAAAGTGAAGACCTTATCAACGAGAAAATGGAATCAGTGGCCTAAGGAGGACGCTGCTAATGGAAAGAAAATCAATTCTGATCAAGGATACAACAAGGGAAGAGAGGGAGAAGATTGTAAAAAGCTCTCTCGATTGTGGCGGAGGCTGTGAGAATTGTTCGTCCTGCTGGCTTGGCGGCGGAAGCCCTTGGGATATTTATCAGGATTATATCGATGGAAAAAAGGAAATACGTGAGATAAACATGGAGTATATGGAAAAATACCGCCAGGACAGGCAGATTCATTGAGAGGTTTTTTTCTTATGGGAAGCGCACCGGAGATAATAAATTCTACAACTGAAGAACGTAGAGCATATATAAAAGAGAGATTTCCCTGCATCGCAGATTGCGATATGTGCGGGCTTTGTAAAGTGTTCCATGGAAAAGACGCTGAGACGGCATATGCAGACTACATCAATGGTAACAGATCATTTACGGAAGTGTCGGATGATTATAAATGATTGTGAAAAACGAATGAGGACATTATGATTAAATACAGAGAAATGACAGAATCTGACAATGCCGCAGTAGCTACGCTTGTCAGAGACAACCTGAAACAGTTTAATCTTGATATTCCTGGAACAGTCTACTTTGATGCTGGGCTGGATCATCTTTATGATTATTATGGTGATGTTGAGCGAAGATACTTTGTCATTGAAGGAAATAATGGCGAAGTTATTGGTGGAATCGGATTTGCCAGATTTGAACCGATGGAAGATACTGCTGAGTTGCAGAAGCTATATCTTACAGATGCTGCAAAAGGCTCTGGACTTGGCTATGAAATGATAGACTTCATAGAAGACAGAATGCGCGAGGCAGGTTACAAGGCTTCATATCTGGAGACTCATGATAATCTCAAGGCCGCAATACATATTTATGAAAAGAAGGGATATAAAGAGATAGAGCGCCCTAAAGAGGTGGTTCACAGCACAATGAATAGATTTTTTAGGAAAGAGTTGTAAGGGTAAATAATATACTGTTTAAGAAGAATTATTGTGATTGAATTAAGGTAACTCTAAAGATAAAGTGAAGGTGTGGTTATAAGACTATGGCAATAACAGTTAATCTGAGATATACAGGAAAGAACGGGAATGCAAAGAAGTTTGCTGAAGAAATGACAAGTAGCGGAACAGTGAATCTGATCCGGGCTGAAGAGGGCAACCTGCGTTATGAGTATTACATTTCGATGGAAGATCATGAGACAGTGCTACTGATTGACAGTTGGGTGGATCAGAAGGCTATCGATGACCATCACGCATCGCCGATGATGAAGACAATTGCGGAATTTCGTGAGAAATATGATCTGCATATGACGGTGGAGAGGTATGTTTCGGATGAGAGTGATACATCCGGGGACGACAGATTCATAAGAAAGTGAGGATGGATTATGGTATAAAAGATTGTACAGACATGTTGAGTGCGTAGTTCAGCTGTCACGAGCTATGGCGAAGTGAGAGCTGATTACGGAGCACCATACAGGGAGACTTAGCGAGCGACGAGCACGAAGTGTGAAGCCGGAGCTTAGTCGAGTCGGAGGAGACGGTGGTAGCAATACAACGCGTGAAATCGTAGAAATCCTTGTATTTACGCACTTTTGCCGGTTTTGGACATTCAATAAATTGTCTGAAAACCAGAGGGAAAAGATGATGGTTGACAGGATAACGGTTGTAGTAGCGGTTGAGGTCGACAAGTAAGGATACAAAAATG
>ONVB01000232.1 GCA_900321145.1 uncultured Eubacteriales bacterium
GAGATGCTTCTAGACTGCGTGTATAACGGTGGCAGTCCAAAGGAGCTTATCCCTCTTATATGTAAGAGTTATTTTGGCATAAGAAAAGATATCGGAGAAGCTACAAAGGTATATGCCAATACGATAAACGAGCAAACTAAAACAATCTTGACCAAGCTGACAGGCGGAAAGCTTGTTAAGGCTGCAGCAATTAATGGATGCCGAGCGTGACTTCAAAGAAGCAAAGAACGAGGACAATAAGCTTGAAGCGTTAAAAGCAATTTACAGATCCAGGAAAAAAATGGCAGAGACAGAGAGTTCGTATGTGCAAAAACTCGGATTGAACGACATGAAAGACTGGATAGCACAGGCAGATGATAGCTTGATCGAAGGTTCGGCATCGATTGATGAATACTTGCAAGCATTAGGGCAAAACAGCGAGCATGTGCGAGAGGAGTTTGACGCATTTCTTGATACTCAGGTATTCAGAGTCGACGGTGTTAAGACCAAGAGTACGATAAAACGGTCCGACAAGGATGAGGAGGAGTTTCCTAAGGAGGTAGCCGAAGCCGTCCTTGAGATTGATAAGTGGGTTGCAAGGAACGGAAACTCCTTATCAAGGGGCAATTCGGAGACGACCTTTGGTGCCGATATCCTGTCGCATCCGATGAGAGAGCGACTGTTTGTATATTACATGGTTGAAAAGCAGTTTGTCGGTAAAGCAACCGGAGCGGATATTGCGATGGCTGTAAATGGTTATATTCCAAACCTTGACAAGTTCAAAGAGGCGATGGAAGCTCCGGTTTATAAGATCCATCAGTATCTGATATCGGCCATAAAGGACTCGGATGTGATCAGAAATCATGAGTTCATCAGAAGTAAGCTTGCAAGATTCGGGTCGGTCAATCTTGAGCTTTTAGAAAGCTCTATGCGACTTTTGGATGATGAAAAATCGGATGTATCCGGTCAATTAGTGCGATATAAGAATTCGCTTAAAACCGATTTCGGTGATGTGTTGGCACACCATCCCGGTGACAAGGCGGTAGAAGATTACGCAAAGGCATGGGAAGACAGGCAGAAAAAACTGGTTGCTCTGCTCAAAGAACTTGAAAAGCTTCGCGCATTGTCACAGATTTCGGATGAAGCCATAATAGGCAAGGAGGAAAAGTTTGCGGTTGCGCAGGCACAGGTCATAGTGGTTCGTGATTATATAACGATGCTGCAAGCTGCCGAAACGAAGCTCGGGGACCTTGAAGCCGGCCCCGGTACTAAAGAGAGACTTGGTCAAGCTTTAGGAAGAAAGGTAAGTGTTCGGGCCGACAGCCCTACTACAGGAGAAAAAATAGACGGCTACGCTGCTAAGGTCAGCAAGCTCACCGGACTATTATCCACAGCGGATACTAAAGTATTTAATACGGGTGTTTTTGCTACTGTCAACGGAGTAGCCGCTCTTGCAAAGATTATTACCGCCTGCTTTGCACCGGACTATGATGATGATCATATATCGGTAAGCAATCGATTGAATGAAGCAGAGAAGATATTAGACTCGATATCCGCTGCCGCAAAGCCGGTGGCCGAGATGATTAAATCCGTGTTGAAGACCACATCAGCGACATTTACAACGGTCGGCGGTGCCGTAAGTGGCGGAGTTACTGCGTTTACCGGACTTTTGGATGTTGGTAAGACTACGAGTGAGTTGATCAGTCTAAATCAAGCTGTCGAACAGATAGAGTCAGACAGACAACAAACTCAATCAAAGTCACATACGGTAGATAAAAAGGGAAAGGTCAGAGAAGCAAACGCAAAGTCCGAGCGCATTGAAAAAGAAAGGAAAAGAGCAGAGGAAAACACAGCCAGGATGCAGAAAAGAAAGCTTGAGACTCGTAGGCAGCAGGCGGCGATCAAGGCTGTCGGCGGTGCGGTATCCATGGCAACGGCGCTTGTTCCCGGACTCAATATAGTCGGAGCGGCTGTCGGTGGTGTCATTACAGCTGTTGGACTTATACACAAGTTCTATAAAGAAGGAGAAAACAGAGACAGTACTCTTGATGAGTTCATCGGCATGGAGGATATACTTAAGGAATACAGGAAAAGTAAGGGCATTATGGGTTATACCGAACCGGAAGCGAAAGAAAAGGAAGACAGAGCGGTAATTCGCAAGATGATACTGAGAAAGTTCCACTTCTCGTCGGCTGAGGAGTTCTTCAACGATATTTCGATGAAGTATGCGCAGATTCTCTATGAACAGATATTCTTTAAGGATGACGGGACACTTGTTCTTGGGGGCGATGAAGCCGCAATCGAGGAAAGAAGAAAGTATACGGGACTCTTCCCGGAGCTTAAATTCGGTTGGCCGGTGAAAGAAGGAGACCCGCCTTATCCGAGTGTTGATGAACTTGCGGCTAATCTGATGAAGGTATCATAGGGAGGTATAACATGAGAGAAGATAACAACAATAAGAGAAGGGCAGTATTAGAGATGATGGCAGCAGGCTTTAACAGCCGGGAAACTACTGCAACATTGATCGATAAGGACGCTGACGGTGCCGTGTGTGATATTCTGTCCGTTATGCACGAGAACATAGCGGCAAAAGACGGCGCGGCCCGCGGAAGGTATTACTTCCCGGAGTATGATTTTGCCGCTGATAATGTGCAATACTTAACCTGCGCGATTGAACTGTCGGGGCCGCTTGCGAAGAAGGATGTGACTGCGGTAAACAAAACCTGCGGGGAGGTGAATCCCGAGCTTGTGTGTGGTGCATTTATGGTGTACGAGGGAGTTGGGCTTGTATATGAGCTTACAGTCCCTATTATCGAGACACTGTCCGAGGGCGAGCTTTTTGAACAGGTGAACATTACAATCGGCAATGCCATAGCCATGGCAGGCGCTTATGCTGAAAGGTTTATATAGAAAGGTGACAGACGATCATCCTGCAGCAGATCTGATGAATGTTTCATCTCTGTGATCATAAGGGCAACCGGATAGATAGAGGCTGTTTTTGAATAATATACAGGTTTACGGATGTGTAAATTAAGTGTATAATCACGTTATGTGTGGGTTATTTTGAAAAGAATCCGTATCTGAGGAGAAAGGAAGGTTGCGTGAATGAAGGAAACCGAGAATAAGACAAAAGACGAAGCGATGGACAAGAATAAAACAGATGATAAAACTGTGGATAAAAAACGGGAAGAACCGCAGAAAAAAAAGAGCAAAAAAGAAAGCAGAAAGGAAAAGAAGAACAGGATATATGATGCGACGCTTAATAACGATATAGATTATCGAGGGCCTCTTTCATACAGGGCGTTGAAGATCATAGGCTGGTTCAGTTTGGTTTTTTCCCAGTATGTAACTATCATGGAAAATAAAAACAACATAGTCGGTACAACCGATATGGTCGGGCTCGGGCCTATTTTCAATGCGCTTATTACATCGCTTGGCCTGCCCATGATCCTTATTTCAACCTTCGCCGTGCTATTGAACAGGCGTGATAATTTCAAAAACCTGCTCATTATAAACGGAGGTATAACAGGAGCCATCACACTGGCATATCTGTTCTTCTATTACAGATATGCTCTCGGACTTGGTGCCATATTCTTTGGTGACAGGATAACGGCAGCGTCACAGATCGACAAAGCTATGGGAAGTACCGTAGACTTTACCGGATATATATCTTTTAACATCTTTCTGGATATCTTCCTGTGTACGCTGTTTATGTTTTTCCTGGATTATACTCCCAAGAAATATTTCCAGGGGAACAAGATCCGCATTTTCAGGGCGATGGCTGTTTTGCCGGTTATATATGAGATCGGTTGCATCATACTGAAGCTTATGGCTACGGATAACAAGATCATTATACCGATGGCGCTCTATCCTTTCCTTACCACGAAACCACCGCTCTGCTTTGTTATGTTTGTGTTCATAATACTTCATACCAAGAATATGGAGAAGAAGTTCTTAGGCTTCGGTAAGACACACGAACAGTACAAGGAATATGTGAAGACCAATACAAATTCGTTTCAGTTTTCCAAGTATCTGGCGAAGCTTGTTGCAATCTTTGCAGTCATAGATCTGATCCAGGTATTTGTTCTGATAATTGTGTATTTTGTAAGCTCCGGAGTGAGGGTGACAGATCCTTCACAGGTTGATGCAATGACAGACGGAGCCATCAAATGGGTAACTGCATGGGGCGGCGGTGAGGTTATGACCATGGTATTAAGCATCCCTATACTGTTCCTGTTTTCATATACAAGAACGCATAAGAACAAGGGATGGGATGTCCTTATTCCTGTGTTTGGTGTGGTAGCCATAGTTCTTGTATATATCGAAGGCATATTCCAGATACTTGACGGGATATTCAGAGCGAGCATGAACGCAATGATGGAATAGGGGTTATGGTATTATAAAGGAGGAGAATGCAGATGAAGAGTGTGGCAAAGAAACTGTTATGTATGCTTCTTACGGCGGCTTTGATCATCGGGCTTGTGCCGATGAGTGATATGCCGGGAGCGAGGGTTAAGGCGGCGACGGTGATCGAGACAAAGGATCCCGGTCAGATTAAGGAGCTGCTTGAAGGTGAAGGTGATGTCAGCATCAAGCTGACAGGAGATGTTGAGTGGGATTACGATAGATACATCAATTCGGATTGGAAGCTTTTCGAAATAGGTGACGGTACGAAAACCCTTGACTTAAACGGTCATAGGTTCAAGTATTGGATTTTGGCGTCTAATTATGCCAATAAGGTATATATGTTCGGGGTCGGTACCGGAGCGAAGCTTGTGATCAAGGACTCATCCGGTACTAACAAGGGAAAGCTTGACTGTGATGCAACCTTCTGTGATCCGGGACATGGAATAAACTCCTCCGATGACTTTAATGACTGGGTTACAGATATAGGCGTGGGCGGTGGTTGCTATGAAAACAGTGATGTAGAATACAGACATTATTTCTATGTCAATGGCGGTGATGTGGTTTTTGACGGTGGAGAGATAAGCACACATTCCAAGAAAGAATGGGTATATTGGGGTATCAATATCAAGGATTATTACAGTGGCATAAGCAGAAATACCCTTATGTACAAGAAGCGCCGTGACCGTTATGTGTGGCAGAACATAAACAGCGTAGCCTTTACTGTTTTGTCAGGTAATGTAACCATAAACGGTGGCGAGATATTCTCTCGCGGCTACCGCAACCTTGAGACAACATTTGGTTCAGGGTATGGTTGTACCTCAAGCTTTAAAAGAGCAGCATGCATAGTTCAGTCGGGCGGAAATGTTATTATAAACAATGGCTTTTTCTATGCAAAAGGCGGTGCGGAATATGTACAGAAGACCGGCGGAACCATGACCATAAGAGCCGGTGTATTTATGAACCAGGTGTGCGATTATAATCTTATTCCGTCTATAGAGGATGGTTATTCCTTCTATATGTCCGGTTCTTACGGCAAATCGGGTATACCGGTTGATACCCTTGACCCTAATAATGTAGGGGTTATTGCATTAAATCGTCCCGAATTTGATTCGTATGGTAACATAAATCTGGATTTGCTGACGGAGATTAAAAGCTCAGAGTGGTCCGCAGAGACAATAACCGACATGGATGGTTGTCTGTTCATAATGCCGCGAGAGAATGCTGCAACAAAGCTTTTCAGCGGTACCACCGGTGCAGAGCTTACCAAGATAAGCTGGGATTTGAGCGGCAATCCGTGGTATTACATCCCTGTTTCGCAGTACTGGACAGGATATATGGACGGAAAATCATTCTTTAAGGGTTATTTGAGCTTAAGCGACAAGCTCGGAGTTGCTCCGGCTGTAACCATAGACGGAAACAAGATAAGCGGAGGCGGCAGTTTACAGAATGAAATAGCAAGCTTTGAGATATCCAACAGCAAGGGCGATTATTTCACAGACAACTCCGGTAATACTGTTACTCCGGACAAGTATGCAAGGATGAAGTTTTACTTGAAGGATATCATTCCGTCAACTGCGAAGATGGGAGATGTGTATCAGCTTTCCATAGAAAGCTGCGAGTCCATTGCTAACAATGCAGGGAACATCTGCGCTACAAGAAGGTTAAGGAAGATAGTCGAGGTAAGAATCGAGAATATGAATCCTGTTGTAAAGACACAGCCGGTAAGCAGGATTGTCGACAAGGCCGGCACCCTTGCAACGCTTACTGCGAAGGCGGAGGATGCGACAGGAGCATACTGGCTTAAGGTTATGCCTGCCGACGGAACGAAGTACGAGGGTGCATTTGATAAATCTACAGGAACAGCGACCTTAAAGGATTACGAGGTTACGGAGAACTGTGCGTTAAAGTGCGTATTCACCAATGAGAATGGTGATTCTTACTCTGATACTGCAGAGCTTACTATAAGACCGGGCAGCAGCACCGAGACTATTGATATCTACTGCAGTTCGAAGCAGAAGAATTATGTGAAGATATTACCTGATGATCTTAAAGGTATAAGCGATAAGGTTAAGACAGCACAGTGGTGGTACAAGTCGTATGGCGAGTATGGTTCCGGCCGAAGCGCAAAATGGGGACGAATAGATAACAATACCGAGAGTATAAATGTTACCGATTATTGCAAAGGAAGCATGATGTGGATCAAGCATCCGACGGTTTCGGCTGCCGGATACTACAAGATGGAGGCTACTCTTGAAATAAACGGCGAGGAGATTGAATATAAGAGTCCGGTCTACCATCTCCATGTAGATAATGGCAATGCGCCTAAGGAAATCACAGGCTTTACCATGCTTGGTATGGAGGATTTATACTGGAAGGACGAAGCTCCGACGGCTGACGGAATCGATACTGACAATCAGGTGACGGAGGTTAAGTCACTTTCATGGACAAGCGGTGTCAAGAGCGGTATTTTAAACGAGCACCAGCCTACATTTAAAGCTGTTGTTTCCGTTACCGACAGTGCTTATGCCGAGGGTTATCGCTTCAATAAGAACAACACAACGAACAGCTTCACCGTTGGTATCAACGGAGAAACAGCGGAGTACTATTACGGCTCAACTCTTTTGGACGGTTTCAAAAGCGGTGTGAACTACAGCTACGCAATGGTCATATCGCCTGACGGAAAGACCGTAGAATTCTACTATGACTTCAGAGGTAATGCACTTCCGGCTGCTTATGACAAGGTGGAGGTGTCCGATCCGTACATTATAGCCAACAAGGGCGATTATATCGACATAGACTTAAATAAACTTGTAAGTCTCACTTGTCATTACAGGCATTTGCAGGAAGGGATAGAACATAAGATAGATTACTTTGAACTGAACGATGCGGCTAATATATTGAATATATGGGGGCTTTCGGTAGATAAGTCAACCGGACACTTAAAAGGAACATTAA
>ONVB01000230.1 GCA_900321145.1 uncultured Eubacteriales bacterium
AGTCACTTTTAGATCTTCTTAATACCCTTTATCATATACTCAAACTGACCGTTCGGAGCTTCCACGGTAACGACATCGCCAACCTTCTTCCTCATAAGCGCACTGCCGAGAGGTGACTCGTTTGATATCTTCTTCTGGAGGATATTTGCCTCTGTTGAACCTACTATCCTGTAGGTAACCTCTTCGTCTCTCTCCATATCAAGAACCGTAACCTCGGTATTGAAGCCTACCGTACCTGCCTCATACTCGTCCTCATCTATAACCTCGGCATTCTTAAGGATCTTCTCTATCTCCTCGATCCTTGACTCTATATCTCTCTGCTCGTCCTTGGCTGCATCATACTCGGCGTTCTCGGAGAGGTCTCCCTGCTCTCTTGCTTCCTTGATCTTCTGGGCAACCTCCTGACGACGGTTAACCTTTAAGTCCTGGAGCTCGTCCTCGAGCTTTTTTAAGCCTTCGTAGGTAAGTAAGTTTTTCTTATCTGACATGATATTATCCTTCCTTCATAATTATTGTATTGAACTTATTCAAATTTCCGGGCAAGCATGTCAAAAATGACCTTTTGACCTTTATATCATATAAGTCCGTTATGTCGCTCAAAGCACAGAGCAAAAGATGTTAAAAAAACTTCGTACATTTTAGCACAAAATGCTTATTTTGCAAGTATTTTAGTGGTGGAACAGTCTGATGCCGGTAAATGCCATGACCATATCGTAGCTGTCAGCACATTCTATAACAAGATCGTCCCTCACCGAACCGCCGGGCTGAGCTATATACTTCACGCCGCTCTTCTTTGCGCGCTCGATGTTGTCCGAGAACGGGAAGAATGCGTCGGAGCCTAAAGTAACATCGGTATTCTTGTCAAGCCATGCTCTCTTTTCCTCTCTTGTGAATACCGGAGGCTTAACCTTGAAGCGCTTCTGCCACTCGCCCTCACGAAGGATGTCTTCATATTCATCACCCATATATACATCTATCGCGTTGTCACGGTCTGCTCTGCCTAAGCCGTCCACAAACTGAAGGCTCATAACCTGAGGGGACTGTCTAAGGAACCAGTTGTCTGCCTTGCTTCCGGCAAGTCTGGTACAGTGGATCCTCGACTGCTGGCCGGCACCGATGCCGATTGCCTGTCCGCCCTTTACATAGCATACGGAGTTGGACTGGGTATACTTTAAAGTAATAAGAGCGATCTTCATATCGATAAGCGCCGACTCGGGAATCTCCTTGTTCTTCGTAACGATGTTCGAAAGAAGATCCTTGTCTATATCAAGCTCATTTCTTCCCTGCTCGAAGGTTATGCCGTATACCTGCTTTCTTTCTATCTCGGCAGGTACATAAGACTCATCTATCTGAATGACATTGTAGTTGCCCTTCTTCTTGGCCTTGAGCATTTCAAGGGCCTCGTCGGTATAGCCCGGAGCTATAACCCCGTCCGAAACCTCTCTCTTGATAAGCCTTGCGGTATCGGCATCACACACATCCGAAAGAGCAATGAAGTCACCGAAAGAACTCATCCTGTCTGCGCCCCTTGCCCTTGCGTAAGCGCATGCAAGAGGTGATAACTCTCCAAGGTCGTCAACCCAGTATATCTTAGCAAGCGTATCATCAAGCGGAAGACCTACTGCTGCACCCGCAGGGGATACATGCTTAAATGATGTTGCAGCCGGAAGTCCGGTTGCCTTCTTTAATTCCTTCACAAGCTGCCAGCCGTTAAATGCATCGAGGAAGTTGATGTAACCGGGCTTACCGTTTAAGACGGTTACCGGAAGCTCGCTTCCGTCCTCCATATATATTCTTGACGGCTTCTGATTGGGGTTACAGCCATATTTAAGTTCGATCTCGTTCATTTTTGTTCTCCTTATTTCCTACTCGTTTTTATTCTTGATCCTGGTCTCGTACTCGCCTGTCTTTATGTTGATGAACCTAACAAAGAGTGACACCTTGTTCTCCTCGTTAAGTGCATTCCATACCTCATCGGTGAACTTGTCGATGTCACCCTCGATGTGCACCTTCTCGGGCTCGCCCTCGAAGCTCGGAAGCGGGTTGCCGTCATGCATATAGGTGTGTATGAATCTTCCCTCGCCCGCTATCGGCTTATCATATGAAAATGTATAACGGTTGCAGCACTCGGGGTTGCCGTCTGCGCTCTTTAAGATGGACATCTGATAATCAAACTTTCCGTCCTCAATATGCATCACACCCGAAATCCTCGGAGTATAATTCGGGCCGTCCGGCTCAAACTCTCTTGATCTTAATGACTGCTCAAAGGTAAGTCCGTCCTTAAGTCCGTCATAAACCGTATCAGTCTGGTCACCGTTGGTAACTAT
>ONVB01000326.1 GCA_900321145.1 uncultured Eubacteriales bacterium
ATGAAGAAAGGTAAAAAGGCTTGAAAAGCCCGAAAATACTGGAAATATGAGAAAAATCAAGATTTTATTTGTTTGCCACGGCAATATCTGTCGTTCGCCTATGTGTGAGTTTGTATTCAAGGACATGGTGGAGCGTGAAGGACTTGCCGGTCAATTTTATATAGAGTCAAGGGCAACGCATACTGATGAAATATGGGGTGATGTCGGGAATCCGGTATACCCTCCGGCGAAGAAGAAGCTGGCGGAGCATGGGCTTTCATGTGAAGGAAAACGTGCGCAGCTTCTGGAGTATTCGGAGTATGGGAAGTATGATTATTTTATCGGCATGGATGGCGAAAACCTTCATGCCATGAAGCGCATACTGCGCGGTGATCCCGACGGGAAGGTGTCACTGCTTCTTGACTACACCGACCGGCCGCGAAGTGTGGCTGACCCATGGTATACGCGGGATTTTGAGACAACCTACAGGGATGTGGTTGAGGGATGCACGGCTCTTCTTGCGTATATGCGGCGGACTTACGGGTTGTAGGCAGGGTGCGAAGGATAAAGCATGACTATATAGGACAGAATACGGTAATCAAAAGGCAAGGAAAAAGGAATTAAGATGAATATTCTGAATCTTGAAAATATATCAAAGACATATATGGCGAAGACTGTGTTAGACAAAGTGTCTATCGGAATAGACGACACGGATAAGATAGGAGTGGTAGGGGCCAACGGTACAGGCAAATCCACGTTGCTTGCCATAACGGCAGGGGTTGTCGAGGCGGATTCGGGTTCGGTTGTTATGGGTACGGATATCCGTATATCATATCTTCCGCAGGATCCAAAGTTTGATGAGAACAAAACTCTTTTGGAGAATATAACAGATACAATCTACGCTGGCGGTGATCAGTGGGACAAGATGGGCGAGATCAAGGCGAATCTGTCAAAATTCGGAATAGATGATCCGGAGTGCGCACCGGGTATTCTGTCCGGCGGACAGCGCAAGCGTGCGGCATTGGTAGCGGCGATCATGACTCCGGCAGATCTGCTTATTTTGGACGAGCCTACCAACCATCTTGATTCGGAGATGATCGAATGGCTCGAGGATTACCTGAAGCGTTACCACGGAGCAATCCTTATGGTCACACACGACAGGTATTTTCTTGACGAGGTTACTGACAGGATAATAGAGATTGATAAGGGAAATGCATATAAGTACACGGCTAATTATTCCGGATTTCTTGAATTGAAGGAACAGCGGCTGAACTATGAGCTTGCCGCTGAGAGAAAGGCGGCGTCGCTATACAGGAAGGATCTCGCGTGGATGCTTCGGGGAGCGCGCGCACGCTCTACCAAGCAGAAGGCGCATATAAAGCGCTTTGAGGAGCTTAAGGACAGAAAGCGGCCCGAGGAGGAGAGAGAGCTTGAGCTTAGCTCACTTTCGGTCAGGATGGGCAACAAGACAATCAGTGTCGACGGAATTACCAAGCGCTATGGGAACAGGGTGCTTTTCTCGGGCTTTTCATACAATTTCAAAAAGCTCGACCGTATAGGAATAATAGGCCCGAACGGTTGCGGTAAGACAACTCTTTTGAAATGTATCGCAGGCGAGGCAGCACCGGACAGCGGAACTATCGAGATCGGGCAGACTATCGAGATCGGTTACTTCAGGCAGGAGAATAAACCTGCGGTGGACAGACGTTCATCGGCGGACGATACAACACAGACAATAGACGAGTCCATGAGGGTTATTGACTACATTAAAGAGACTGCCGAGTTCGTGCGCACGAAGGACGGTCTTGTGTCGGCGGCGATGATGTGTGAGAGATTTCTCTTTGACGGGAATATGCAGTATGCTCCCATATCCAAGCTTTCCGGAGGTGAAAGGAGAAGACTTTTTCTGCTCAAGGTACTTATGGCCGCGCCGAATGTCATCATTTTAGACGAGCCTACGAATGATCTTGATATAGCAACTCTTCGTATACTTGAGGATTACCTGGACACATTTGCGGGAATAGTGATAACGGTTTCGCACGACAGATATTTTCTTGACAGGGTGGTTACCACGATTTTTTCCTTTGAGCCTGACGGAAGTATAATGAGGAGCGAGGGCGGTTATTCCGACTATCTTGAGAGGAAACATGTGGTAGCTTCGCAGCAACCTTCAAATGAGAAGAATAAAGCTAAGCCAGAGGATAAGAGCGGGAAGAAGTCTTATCAGCAGCCGCGTGAGAAGAAAAAACTTTCCTACAGGGAACAGCAGGAGTATGACCATATCGAAGAGGAGATAGAGGCCTTAGAGGCAAAAAGCACAGAACTTGAGGAGCAGATGGCAGGCGCTGCAACCGACTTCCCGAGACTTATGGAGCTTGAGAAGGAGAAGGCTGCCGTTGATAAAGAGATAGAGGAAAAGTACGAGAGGTTCATGGAGCTTCAGGAGCTTGTTGAGTTATACAACGGGGCAAATGCCTGATAATACATAAAAAAATCTTGACAAAGAGGGCATGCTTGTGCATAATGTGGTCTTATCAAATACAAGGAGGAGACCAATGAGAACTATTTCTTGCTAATGATTTGAATAACCGTTCACGTTCACGAAAGGCATATATTGCATTTCGTGTATGATTGTTTGTGTAACGGATTTGGCAGGAAATGATTCACAGTGGTTATAATACAGATTACAGGCAGACTTCGTTCTGCCATTGTAGTTTCTTAGAAAATGCCGCGGAGGAGTCTGCGGCATTTTCTTTATGCACAGGGGCACCGAAATGTAAACGTCAGCTAAAGTTGACTGGTGCCCCGTGCGCGAGTAGGGTGCGACTGCGGCTTCCCTATTCGGTTGAAATCATTCCCGAATCGCGTTACATATGAAGAAGGGAGATGAGTGCATGTCCTTGATAAGAGTATCGGATATGACATTTTGCTATGAAGGGAGTTTTGATCCCGTTTTTGAAAATGTGTCTATTTCATTAGACACAAATTGGAAGCTTGGACTTATAGGCAGGAACGGCAAGGGAAAGACTACATTCTTGAGGATTCTTTCGGGAGAACTTAGCTGTAGCGGCTCAATAACCGCGAGCGTTCACTTTGATTATTTTCCGTATCGCATTACCGATGAGAGTGCGGCGGCAGCGGATATGATTGATATCTGGAAACCGGGGACGGAGCTTTGGCGTGTGTGCGTCGAGCTGTCTGACTTGAAGCTGGATGCGGATATTCTGTACC
>ONVB01000229.1 GCA_900321145.1 uncultured Eubacteriales bacterium
CGGAGTAGGCGCCATGTTGATAACGACAAGATACTTTCCGTGGAAGTAGTCAATCATACCTGCCGCCGGGTAAACCGCAAGTGAAGTACCGCCTATGATGAGCATATCCGCCTTGCTTATATGCTCCATCGTCCTTGCAAGCACGCTTGAGTCAAGTCCTTCCTCGTAGAGCACCACATCAGGTCGTACCAATCCGCCGCATACATCGCACTTAGGCACACCCTCACTCTTCATGATATAATCCAGGCCATCGAACTGCTTTCCGCAGCCGAGGCAGTAGTTTCTCAAAACAGATCCGTGGAGTTCCAATACCTCCTTGCTGCCTGCTGCCTGATGAAGTCCGTCTATGTTCTGGGTGATAACAGCCTTAAGCTTTCCCCTCTCTTCAAGCTCGGCAAGCTTCCTGTGAGCCGCATTCGGCGAAGCCAGAGGGAACAGCATCTTATCCTTGTAGAACTCGTAGAACTCTTCGGTTCTCATGGTAAAAAATGAATGGCTGACTATAGTTTCGGGCGGGTACTTATACTTCTGGTTATACAAACCGTCGGTACTTCTGAAATCCGGTATACCGCTCTCGGTGGAAACCCCCGCTCCGCCAAAGAACACGATGTAATTACACTCTTCGATAGCATTTTTAAGCTTTTCGATGTTCTCGTTCATGATACCCCTCCTCGTATAAAAAGATTCTTCGCTTCGCTCAGAATGACACCGCGCGTTGCTCACAATATCACCGTGCATCGCTCTCAACGACACGACGGTGCCGTTTCCTACTCCTCCGTGTTATCTTCTATCTCAGTAACCTCCACATTTACGCTGCCGCTCGTGGATACACTCACACCCTCTATATCCTTGATGTTCACAGGAACGTTGTAATTTACTCCTGCCGACAGCTTCGATACATCTACCGTCATGCCGAAGTCCGCCAGCTTTACCTCCTGGATCACATCATCGAATCCGGTTGCTATCAGCTTAAATGAGGACAGCGTAAGCTTGTAGTTATAATGACTGTCCTTGCCCACAAGCTTTATCGCGCTCTTGGTCACATCGTAGGTCTTATCGACCGTCTCCGCAAGCTTGACCGAGATGACTATATCGTCTTCATCCTCCGCGCAGATCGCACCGTCCGGCAAGTAGGTATTCATGCTCACAGTCTGCTGGAGATCTTCATTTATGCCGCTTACGGAGATATTATTTACATCTATCTCCTCTATGGAGTTCAGCACGCTTCTCTCCGCTGCGATCTTCACGCTCTCGGGAGAAAACTTAGTCTCCTCCACCACGAACCCGTCCGCGGGAGCCCCTATAAGATTGACCACAACAGGTACGGTCTTTACAGGGAACATATTCACCGTGATCTTAGCCTCATTATCGGAGAGCGTAAGCTTTTCCGAGGTGATAGGTTTGCCATATGCATCATATATTGTCAGATATGAATATGCATCAAAATCTTCCGATTCGCCGCTCACATCCACTGCCGCGGAGACCTCGGTTATCTTCTCCACGGTACTCTTCGGTCCCTCGATGGTTATGATATTCGGGCTTGCGGTGGTCATGCCCACGGTATATCCCGCCTTAGGCTCTCCGCTTACCCTTACCTTTGTCGGGAACTGAACCTTGACCTTCTCCTCGAGGTTCAGGCTCATGATATTGTCAACTATGGTTATCGAAAGCTGATTCTTCAGGCTTAAATCAACCGGCACCACATTTATCTGTACAGTGTTGGTGATGGACATCTCCGAGAGATCGGCGGTTGCGATAAAGTCCGAAGCCGAAAGATTTCCCACTACCGATCTTCTTCCCTTGACCACTATATCCACCGTGTCGCCCTTTGCAACCTCGTAGATTTTGTCTAATTCGTTCAACACATCGCCGTTAAGCTGCGATACAGGTATGTTGTTTATCTCCTTGGTCGTCTGATAATCAGAGGTATTCATGACCACCAGCCAAAGCAGGCAGGCGAAGAATACCGAGAGCAGCTTATATCCGAAGTTCTTGAATATTCTGTCTTTGATATTCATTCCTTAAGCCCCTCCCTTCGCGCGTCTCTTCTCACGGCGGGACTTCTTGTTCGTATTTCTGCCCGTCCTCAAGGCCTCTATATGGCGTCTCAAGCTGTCGCTGTCCAAGTTTCTCTCGATATGCCCGTCTCTTGCTATGGATATACTTCCGTTTTCCTCGGATACCACGATGGTAAGACTGTCCGAAACCTCGCTTATACCGACGGCCGCACGATGCCTGGTACCAAGCTCCTTGTTCAGATCGTTCCTCGCGGTAAGCGGCAGATAGCATGTGGCCGCAACTATCCTGTTGTTTCTTATGATCACCGCTCCGTCATGAAGCGGAGTGTTCTTCTCGAAAATGTTCTCCAGAAGAGCCCTGGTAACTACAGCGTCGACGCCTATACCCGTGCTCTCATACTCTCCGAGACTCACTTCGTTCTCCAATACGATAAGAGCTCCCGTCTTGACCTTTCCCATCTCGATGGCCGCCTCGACAAGCTCTCTTATTGTTCTCTCATTCACCCTCTCAAACCTGTCTCCCATCTTGTCGGTGACGATAAGATCCGAGAAGAAATTCTTACGACCGAGTTCCTCCAAAGCACGTCTTAACTCCGGCTGGAACAGTATGATTATGGCTATGATTCCCACGCTTATGGCATTTCTGAATATCCACAGGATGGTATTCATCTTGAATACGTAGGCAAGCGCATAAACCACAACGAGAATTATGATACCCTTGAACAGGGTCCACGCCCTGGTTCTCTTGAACCAAAGCATTACGTAGTATATAGCTACGGACAGCAAAATAATCTCCAGAATATCGATCACCGTGATCTTCGGGAGAAAGAACCAGTCGAAATATACACTTAGGGATGTGATTAGTTTCTTCAATGATTCGCTGTCCTTTTTTTATTTTGAGCTATTTATAAGATTCTTCGGGCTGAAGAGTCGGTTTTGACACGACTGATCGTCGTGTCCGGTCGTCGAAACGCATTTATATAATGACTTCGTCATTGCGTTTCTCCTCTCA
>ONVB01000227.1 GCA_900321145.1 uncultured Eubacteriales bacterium
AGGCACTTCTTCAGGTGATGAGGAGGCTCAGAGTTCTCTCTGATTATGCCGCAAGGCAGACCTACAACTCTGCGAAGGTTACCGCAGTATACTTCTACAAGTATGGCAGAAGAAAGGATGTAAAGGAGCCGTGGACCTCGATATTCTACTACTCCGAGCAGAAGATCGACTTCAGTGAGGTCGTAGAAAAGCCGGATGATGTGAAGAAAGATTCGAACACAATATTTAATGAAGCTAAAGCTGCTCCCGAGAATCAGGGCGCTATGCTCGTGCGTGATGTGGATAACATATTCCTCAACTATGATCCTCTTTCGAAGGTGCCGGCGGAGCAAAAAGCAGAGGTAGAAAAAGACCATAATTTCTCCCAGAGGAAGCCTTCAAGGAACAGACTTGTCTCAGCCATAGGATCAGTGTTGAATGACAGAAACGGAATCCTTGATGATGATAATGCTCATGTTCAGGCTGCATTAGACCGTGTCAAAACCTCATATACGGATATTGCTTTCAGGATAAAAGAATACCTTGAGCTCGAGGGAAAGATAACAAGCGAGAAACCGAAGGAAGAGCTTGTAGAGAATGCAAGGCTTGCGAACTTCGCTGAGTATATAAAAGAAGAAGCGGAGCTTATCAATGCTAAGAACAAGATCGACCAGGATAACTATGCCGACGCTCTCACGGAGGTAAGAAACAAGTATCCGAACGCGAAGGCAAGTCTCTATGAGGTTATAGACCTGTGGAGGAAGCAGCAGGCTCCTCAGCAGCCGGTTCCGCCTCAGCAGGATAATCAGGGAAACAATGATCAACATTAATGGCAGGATGACAGTGGATAGATATGTTTAAGTACAGTGATTATTTTGATCAAAACTTAAAGAAAGCTCCTTACGCATCAAGCGAGGAGGAGCTTTCCGATTACTCACAGCTCATAGAGATGATCTTCGAGGACTTCATATATATGAAGCTTGCCGATACAGGTCAGGGTGCGTACTCAAGAGGCGTGGTGATAACAGAGAAGGAGATGAGAGATTACTTCTTTGCCGCCCCTAATCTCAGAGACAAGGATGGATATTACTATATACTCGGGGAGTCGGTTGTAAGCGCTTTTGAGCACATAGGTTCAAGAACTTTGATGACCGGGGATAATGTAAGGCTTCCGATAAGGGATATAACGGAGCGCTTTTCACTGTCCGAAACCGAGACACTTTTGGTTTTGCTTTCGTTGAAGGCACAGACTGACAGAAGCTATGAGAGAGTCATAGGCTTTGCTCAGGATGATATACAGGAGAGTGTGCCTACACTCGGACTTGGGCTTGCTCTGATAAGAAGAGCTTTCGAACAGCCGGATATAGAGGTATCTGAGTTCCTGTCGGTCAAAAGAGGGCTCTTCAACGGACTCTTCGTAAGCGCCGGTGTTAACAGCTACAATCCGATGAAGACTAAGCTTGTTCTCACAGGTGCAGCGCTTGATATGATCTTAGGCGACGGAGTTTACAGAAGAGATCCTTTGAGGCTGTTAAACAGAGATGAGGAAGCAGCATTTTTTAAGGATGAAAGCGCTAAGATAAGTTCTGTCTTAAAGGATGAAAGCCTTAAAGGAGAGAGACTGTACTTAGCATGTGAGGATACCGATGAAGCAGCACTTTTGCTTCTGTGTGCGGCAAGGACGGCCGGACTTAAAGTATATGAAGTGGATAAGGCAAAGCTTGAAGCTCTTGATGAGAATTCAAGGTCGGAGTTCTTCGATTCCCTGTCTTTTATAGCCGGATCGGACGAAAATGTGCTGCTGATAAGCGGAGTAAGAGAAATAATAGGTGAAGAACCGGGTGTACCGGTTTTGCCGAGGTTTTCAGAGATAAAAGCTAAGAGACCGATTTTCATGACAGGCGGTGAGGAGCTCCCCACGCGGCTGTTTAACGGTGAGCCGGTACTCAGCATAAAGATAGGCAAGCCGGATGTGAGCACAAGGATAGCGATGTGGAAGTATTTTATGAAGGAGTACGGACTGTCGCTTGAAAAGGGATTTTCGATAGATGAGATAGCCGACTGTTATGAGCTTTTTTATACAGGCATCAGGTCTGCTGTCAAGCAGGCAAAGCTCAACCTGCTTCAGAGCGGTGCAAAGAAGCTGTCAAGAGATATGGTCACCGATGCCGTAAAGGGTATAGCGACTGTAAGCTTCAACGGGCTTGCGAAGGAAGTAAGATCTGTGTATACTTGGGATGACATAAGCATGAACGAGGCAGAAAAGAAGGTGCTTATGACTGCCTGCGACAGATATAAGATCAAGAACCGTATAGGAGAAAGCTGGGGTATAACCAAGAAGAATGCATATGGTAACGGTGTTTCGGTCCTTCTGTACGGACCTCCGGGAACAGGTAAGACCATGGCAGCGCAGATAGTCGCGCGCGAGGTGGGACTCCCTCTTTACAGAGTGGATACCTCACAGCTTTTCTCAAAATATATAGGTGAGACACAGAAGAACTTAAACTCTGTCTTCGATGAGGCGGACAAGTCCAATGTGATACTGTTCTTCGATGAGGCGGATGCGCTGTTTTCAAAGAGAACGGATGTGGAGAATTCAAATGACCGCTATGCCAACCAGGAGATAGCATTCCTGCTGCAGAGGGTAGAGGAGTACAAGGGCATGAGCCTGCTTGCCACGAACTACTATTCCGGATTTGATAAGGCTTTTGTAAGGCGTATCACCTATGCGGTAAGACTTGAGCAGCCGGATGAGGATGCAAGGCTTCAACTGTGGACGAGCATACTTCCTTCTGAGGTGCCCATGGAAAAGGGTATAGATTTCAAGTTCTTTGCCGAGCAGTTTGAGCTTACCGGAAGCAATATTAAAGCCATACTTCTTTCGGCTGCCTACATGGCGGGCGCGCAGGGGGCAAAGCTTTCGGTGCAGCATATAGTCAAGGCCATGAAGTATGAATTTGACAAGCTGGGTATGATGCCGGATTCGGGAAAATTCGGACCTTATGCCGCATATCTTTATAATTAAAATGTAGATTTAAGATTCTTCGGCCTGCGGCCTCAGAATGACACAGAAACACCGTGACATTCCGAGCGAGGCCCGTGACATTCCGAACGAAGCGAAGAATCTTAATACTTAACCGGAGAAAATATGATATACAGTGAGATTTCTACAAAGAATATAAGAAGCTTTCTGCATTTGGTGCCGGCGTGGATGCTCGGGCGGATAAACGATCCCAGGTTATTCGGACTCGGAGCGGTGGACGACTCGGCAAAGCATGTGCCCGAGGGTGCGGTGGTATTTGAGATCAGTCCCGATAACAGGGAGGTTGCGATCAAGTGGCTCTTTGTCAGGGAGGCTTTGAGAGGACACGGTATAGGAAGCGGATTGATGGATTATTTCTTCGAGACTGTTTCGGGGATGGATTATGACCGGATAACTGCCGATATCCCCGAAGGGGCTATGGCGGAGGAGGTTCAGGAGCTTCTGTCTTTATACAGGTTCAGGTTCGAAAGCACTGTCGAGGGAGATGTTCTCCAGCCGTTTAACGAGCTTATCAAGAATCCGACGCTTGCTGCCGCTAAGCCACACAAGGGCTACCTGAGCATGGGCGCGGTCGATATCAAGGATACCATGAGATTCCTTATGAGCCTCAAGAACAACGAGAAGGCCAAGCAGGTGCTGATGGATATCAACAATGTAGACAAGAAGATAAGCTGCGTGCACAAGCTGCCGATGGGTGTGGACGGAGCATTTCTCATAAAGAAGCATATGGGAGGCATGCTCGAGCCGATATTCCTGTTGTCTCAGAATGCCGACAGGACAGCGCCCTTAAGGCTGCTTCACGGCAGCATATGTATGGTCAGGGATAATTATCCCGGAGATCAGGCAGTCTATCTTAAATGCTTTGAGAACTCACTCGGAGGCCTGCTTGATTACATAGTACCGGATATACATCCCGTAAATGTAAGACGAGGCGTGCATTTCGTACCGGGAAAGTAAATCAATTTCACAAATAAAGGAGATAACAGGATAATGAAAAAGAAAATATGCTACGCTGTGATATGTTCCATGCTTCTGGCTGCTTCCATGACAGGCTGCGGCGGAAAGGACAGCGGTACGACCGCTGCAAAGACCGAAGCTTCCACTCAGGCAGGTACAGAAGCTCCTGATAAAAACGATGCACCTGCCGCAACAGAGGCTGCATCAAGCACCGGACTTGCCGCGGCGACAAAAGTTTCATTTAACGGTGTGACCTTCGGTACGGGAGATAAGGCATCAGAGGTTGTCGCAAAGCTCGGAGACCAGGTGAAGCCGTCTGACTCATCTCAGCCCTGTATACCGGGTGCGGGTGAGCTTACAAGATATTACTATAAGGGTATGACCATTACCGCTTCACAGTATGATGTTATAAGCAATATCAATTTCTCCAACGAGAACGGTGAGGGAGATGACGCCAAGACTGTTGACGGAATAGGGCTTGGCTCCACCGCTGACGAGATAAAGGCAGCCATCGGAACTCCGGCATCGGAAGATGAGTTCGGATTAAGCTATTCGGAGGGAACCCTAAGCTTAACGGTTGTTTTTGACGACGAAGGAAAGGTTATGAGCCTGAGCATAGAGGATATGTCGGTAGAGCTGTAGTAATTGAATGATCGAGCAGGGAAGATGAAATCGATTCATGCTCGCCGCGCCGACCGCGTGTCACGCAGTGACAGATTACATTACGTGGTCGTGTGCATAAAAAAGATTCTTCGGGCTGCGCCCTCAGAATGACACGCAACGTAAAAGTAATTCCGCATGATGTGTCATTCTGAGCGAAGCGAAGAATCTTTTTTTATGTAAAAATTTAAAAAAATAGTTTTAGCATAGGTAATTAAGTGATATAATAACACAGATTATAAATAAAACATGGATTTACAAAAGAAAGAGGACTTGAAAATGAGTGATCTAAAGGCGAACCGGGACAGGATCCAGGAAATCGACAGGCAGATGGCGGCTCTGTTTGAGGAACGTATGAAGGCTGCAAAGGAGATTGGAATTTACAAGCAGGAGCACGGACTTTCGGTAAGGGATAAGGCCCGTGAGGCAGATCTTATCGACAGGAACAAGGAGTATATAGAGGACGATGATATCCGGTCATATTACATACGCTTTTTGAAGCAGACCATAGAGCTTTCGGTGGCGCTTCAGGAGAAGTTTGCAAACGGTATCAAGATAGCCTACGGCGGCGTGGAGGGAGCCTATGCATATATTGCGGCACGGCATATGTTCCCCGGAGCAAACTATATAGCAAAACCCGATCATACCGAGGCGTATAAGAGCGTTGAGAACGGAGAGTGCGACTGTGCGGTGCTTCCGATAGAGAACAGCTTCGCGGGTGAGGTCGGAACGGTCATGGATCTTATGTATACAGGATCGCTGTTTATAAACCAGGTTTATGATATGCCTATAAGGCACAGGCTGCTCGGGGTAAAGGGCTGCAGTGCCGACACGATAAAGACGGTGATCTCGCATCCGCAGGCGTTGGCCCAGTGCAGCGGATATGTATCCAAGATGGGCTTTGAGACGGAGTCTGCGAAGAGTACCTCTGCGGCGGCAGAGAAGGTAAAGACGCTGAACGATACAACGGTAGCGGCCATCGGCTCCGATGAGACCGCAGAGCTCTTTGGACTTGAGGTCATTAATTCCGATATACAGAGACCGGGAGAGAATACCACCCGTTTTGCGGTTTTCTCCAGGGTTCAGAATAAAACGGTAGATACAAGAAGACTTGAGGATGCGAAGTTCATACTGGTATTTACAACCAAGAACGAAGCGGGTGCCCTTGCTTCGATGCTCAGTACCATAGGCTCTCACGGCTACAATATGCGCAACTTAAAGAGCCGTCCTTTAAAGAGCCTGCCGTGGAATTATTACTTCTACGTGGAGGGTGAGGGCAACATCCATACGAAGAACGGTATGGATATGATGCATGAGCTTTCGGTCCTCGGCGCGGATATAAAGCTTGTGGGATCGTATGTATAGATCCTGATGATCTGTTTGTTTTATATATAACTGTGTGGGTTTAGTGACTTTAAGTGTGATAGAATTCGTAAGCGAAAAGGAGAACAAAGGATGTTTTCAACATGCTATGTGGAACCGGATAAGACGGGAGCTTTTGAAAGTTTGATGACGCCTTCTGTTGTGAACAGGCTCAGCAAAGGAGAACAGTTTCCGATAATAGGGCTCTTATTCGAAAATGTGGCGATAGGTGCCATAGTGCTTCGCACAAAGGGTGAAAAGACGGAAATCATGTCACTTTATGTGGCTCCGGACTACAGGAGACAGGGAGGAGGAACGATGCTCCTTGAAACCGCCGATCAGCTTGCCGGGAAGCTTGACAGCAGGCTGGTTGCCAGATTTACTGTGGTAGATAAGGAGACGGGAATACTCGAGAAGACCCTGAAGGCCTACGGTCTCAAAAAGAGAAATGACAAGGAAGCGCGTACCTATATGGCTACCATAGCCGAGTGTGATGAAAACGAGAAGATAAAGAACGAGAGTCACGACAAGAAGCTCGTATTCTTCTCACAGCTTACGGATGCCAAGCTGAAAAGCCATACCAAGCTTGCCGAGAGCAAGGGTATATATGTCCCCAAGGGAGGTTTTATCTCCGACAGACTCAACAGACAGCTTTCTGCCGTGTTTGAGGAAAAGGGTGGCATAGGCGGCTTTATCACAGTGGAGAACATAAGCTATAAAGACGGTATAAGAATAACCGCGGCATACAATAATGATGAAAATCCTTTGATAATGCTTTGGCTGCTCAGGGCAGTACTTGCGAAAGCGTTGGAAAGCTTCAGCGATAAAACACCGCTTTTTATAGATGTGACCGGAGCGACAGCCGATAAGTATGTAAGATATCTCCTTCCGGAGGCTACAGTAGTCTCCAGGACGTACTATAAGACAGCTTAAGTGCCAAGGAGGACATCTGATATGGAACAGTTATTAGGGAATAAGCAGATAGAAGAGTTAAAAAAATCAGGGAATGAAGAGGAGTCTGCAGAATCCCTGCAAGAGCTTGTGCAGCTCGAGGACTCGGAAAATGTTGTAAGCGATAAGCAGCAAAGAATATACGACGTTTTAAACGGGTTAAACAAAGCGAGGAGAGTAAGAGCCGATAAGAGCAAGACTCTTCTTGCCATAAAACTGCTCAAAAGCCTTGTTCCGGCTATTCCCGAGAATATGCCGGTTATATCGGGGATGAGTGAAGGAACGGTCATAACCGAACCGCCCAGACCGGTAGCTATAAGAAAGTAAAGGGGGGATAAATATGGACGAAAATCTGTTAAAGCAACAGCAACAGCAATCTCAGATACAGGTCACCAAAGAGGAACAGAAGCAGGAGGTCAGACAGGAACAAAGACAGCTTCAGGAGACATCCTATGCGCAGCCGTCAGGCGTGCAGATCGAGCTTCCCAAGGGACCGGAGTATATGGGTACTGCGAGCAAGGAGGAGATCTTTGAGAAGCAGGCTGAATTCAAGAATGCCGGTGAGCAGAACAAGGATTACAGATTCTCGGATATAGCTCCCAAGGAGCCGGTTACCGCTCAGGAGCATTTTGAGAGGTTGTCCAAGGACGCTTCGGAGCTTCTCAAGGGTTCCGATACATTCGGAGACAGCCCTGGCATGGCGGTGGTAAAGGATAAGCTTAAGGCCGTAGATGCCGTGAATAATGACAACAGTCTCTCAGAAGCGGAGAAGACGGATCACATGGTCAGTGCCGTGTACGGGCTGATCAATTCGGCCGAGCGTTATCAGGGTTCGGCTTCACAGCCATAAGGAGTGCAGCCGGTCATGAACAGATTGAATATGAATGCTGACAATTTAATAGACGAGATAATCAATGATGCAAGAAATTATCTCATTAAGAGCAGGCTTCGCGTCGGAACCGCCACCTCGGTGGGATATAAGGATGTGAGGACTGCTTTTTATGTCCTCGACTCTAAGAGCACAGCCGATATCAAGGAGCAGCTGACTATCCTTGACAAGGAGCTTTCGGCATCTGTCCCGACCGGGGAAGATGCATTAAAGAAAGCGGTTGACAAGCTTATCATAAGCTATAATCGTGTGATAGTCACGGCGGAGGATTACTTGAACGGCAGCAACCCGCTGTCTGCCATGGCCCGGAAAAGATATGAGACCGTGGACAGGGTTTTGTGCCAGCTCAATATGGAGCTGTCGAGGTTAAAGTACGTGAGTGTGGATGAGGTTAAGGCAACGGGAAAGAAAAAGCTTACCTTTGAGGGATTTTTAACACTTGATGCCACAGGCAAGACGGTCAAGGGAAGCGCGCAAAAGACTGCAAAAAAGCCGGTGCCGGGGAAGAACGCCGAATCGCTTTCTCTTGAGGAATATACGGACAGCGTACTTGAGGCTGACCGTGCTGCCGTAAAGAAAAACAGGAAGAATGCCGAGGCACTGTTCAAAGAGATAGAGACTGCTCTTGAGAACGATGAGAGAGTGGTATTGAAGCTTAAAGCTGAGAGCGGCAGAACGCCGGAGCTCTCACGCTTCAAGGTACTCGGGTTAGCGGAAAAGGACGGTGTCAACTTCGTGATGGTCAGAAACCCCTGGGATGAGGGCAGGATAACCTACGAGAAGACAAAAGGAAGCGGAAGGATAGTTGCAAGAGCGCAGGAAGAGGAAGACAGTGCAGCACTTTATATAAAAGAAGACTTAGCGGGTGCCATTATGGAGATAGTGAAATGACAGAACAGAGAGAAAAAAATGCGTATAACGAATACATAGTGATGCCAAGATTAAGAAAGCTTTTTACCATGCTCGGCCGTGCGGGAGTAGACGGATATCTAACCTTCGGACAGGATGAAAGCTTAGGAATAAATGCCACTCTTGACTGCGGTGAAGTATTTATAAGCTACAAGGCCTATAATGTGAATTATGTCGATCTGCTCAAGGTAAGGTATGACGCCTGCGACATGGTGCTTTCGATCAAATGTGCCGCAGAATGTGTGAACGATCCGAGGGAGCTTCTTGTTCCGGAGGAGATCGTCGCAGAATCGGACGACCTTTCCGATCTTTTAGAAGCTTATGAGTCGGGAATCTGGCTTAAGCAGGAGGATTTGACCTACGACAGGGAGAGACTTTCGGATATCGTACCTTTGCTCGTTGAAAGGGACGTTCCCGTGACCGACAATTCCGGTGATAGGGATAAACCGCATATCCTGATAGAGAGTGTCGACAGGTTTATAGAGCTTTCGGTTGTGTCGGATGACATAGGACGGCCTCTTATCTTGATGAGGGCCCCGAAAACCGCAGATTCGGACCTTGCCGTGAGCACGGTGTTCTTTGACAACGGAGCAGTAAAAAGCGGTGAGCTGTATGAACGGGAGATAGGCATTTTTGAAAAATATTTGCAGATCTGGTAACCCGGGATTCTGATCGGTCGAGGGCATGTACCGGTCACAAAGCATGTGTTTTGTTGCTTGATATAAAAGCAAAAATATGATATATTGTTTAGTTGTTTCTTGTAAAAAATTATAAAAAAAGGAGAATGAAAAATGGCAATCTTATTTGGAGTATTTGCAATTATTTTCGGAATTGTGGCACCTATACTTCTCGGTGTATGGGGTTTCCTCCTCACAGCAGTATTTGCAATCCTTGCGGGAGTATTTGCTGTCAGAGCAAAGAAAAACGGAGGTTCGGCCGTAGGCGGTATCGTAACCGGTATTGTAGGTATCGTTATTGGACTTGCCGGTATGGCCATCATGGTATCTATGTCCTCAGTAGTTGCGGACGAAGCTAAAAAGCAGAACCTGCCCATACTTTCAGAGCATGCGGAAAAGCTTAAGTATGGTGTGGTAGGCTTTGTAATAAGCGTTACCAACGACGGAGAGGATCTCGAAAAACTTAATCTTGAATTAAAGAAATTCAATGATTCAAACCCTGATTCGACAACTACAACAGCAGAGTAAGACACAATATGCGGGATCCTCTTCTTTAACGGAGGGGATTTTGCATATTTATATGATCGATTATGCGAATAGAGACAATTACCTTAGAGGATATAAAAAAATATAGTAATCTGGATCCGTTCGGGACTTTAAAGAGACTCGTCTTCCCTAATTATTTTGCCATATGTGCCTTTGACAGAGAATCCGGAGGAAACGAGACTCCCGCGGGAATTGCGGTTGCCTGTGAGGAGAAGGATGGTGTGAGTATAGACTGGCTCTTCGTAAGGAGCGGTTTCAGAAAAAAAGGAATCGGCGAAGCGCTTATAAAGAGACTGTTTGATCTGGCGATAGAGCTTGAAAAAAACGGTGTGTACTTCAAAGTCAAGAAGGAAGCCGGACTGTCGAGAATGACCGAAAGCGTCAAAAAGTATTTGACGAATCGCAGCTTTACGGAGACCAAAAAGAAGTACATGGAGTACTGTATCGACGTCAAGAGCTTTACGGATAATCCTGTCATAGCCGTGGACAAGAAAAAGATACTCAAGGCCAAACCACTTGGTATACTTAAGCCTGCAGAGATCTTAAAGGCAGTCAAGTCGCTTATGGGAGAGAAGACTGCCATGGCTCTTTATGATATGGATGAGTATGTGCCTGTTTTTGACGCCAAACTCTCAAGCGTGCTGATGTTTGAGGATGAAGCCTGCGGTCTGCTTCTCATGAAGAGTACCGGAAGCGATTGTTATCCCATATTTTTATACTCGGAGTCCCCGCAGGAGACATCGGCTCTTATGGTGTGCTCGGGACTTCTTGCTTCGCTTTATCTTTCGGATCGGACCAATATAAGATTTATGTTCCCGGACAAGGATTTACAGTCTTATATGAAGAAGGTGTTTCCTGATTATAGCTACGGAGTCGAGATCATGTTTTCAGATATGAAAGATTATATCGGCGATGAAGACGATGATGAAGACGATTTTATCTTTGAAGATGATGATGAAGATGATGACGACTTTGATTTTGACTTTGATGATGATGATCTCGATGATGATGAAGATGATAATGACAATGAAGACGAAGACGACATAGATGATCCTGACGAAGATCCTGAGGACGAAGACGGCTACAGTGACGAAGAAGATTACAGTGACGAAGACTTTGAAGAGTCCGCGGAGTTTGAGGATGAAGATGTCGATGAAGAAGACGAGGGTTAGAGTATGCAGGTTTATTTTGATAATGCGGCTACTACGGTCGTATATCCCGAGGTACGGGAGCTTAGTATAAGGCTTATGTCCGAGGATTACGGCAATCCTTCTTCTATGCATATTAAGGGTGTGGATGCGGAGGAGTATATAAAGACTGCCGCATCACGCATGGCTGCCGCACTAAAGTGCAGGGATAAGGAGCTTATCTTTACCTCAGGAGGAACGGAGTCGAACAATCTGGCATTGATAGGTTCCGCTTTGGCAAAGAGACGCGCCGGGAAGCATATTATAACAAGTGCCATAGAGCACGCATCGGTGTCGTCCACGCTTGATTTTCTTCAAAAAGAGGGTTTCGAGGTGACAAGGATACCATGCGGCAGTGACGGTATCGTAAGTGTTGAGGATGTGGCGTCGGCAGTACGCGAGGACACCATCCTCTGTTCTGTTATGTTGATAAACAACGAGGTTGGAGCAGTCCAGCCTGTCTCAGAGATTTCCAAAGCAGTTAAAAGTATTAAAAAAGACATATATGTACATACGGACGCCGTACAGGCTTTCGGCAAGATAAGGTGTGACGTGAGAGATCTCGGTGTGGATATGCTGTCGATAAGCGGTCACAAGATACACGGACCGAAAGGTTCAGGTGCCCTTTTCGTAAAGGAGGGTACCCTGATCAGACCTATCATTTACGGCGGAGGGCAACAGAGGGATATGCGTTCGGGTACCGAAAATGTTCCTGCGATAGCCGGCATGGGGCTTGCGGCAGAGATGATGACCGGTGCTATAGAGGCAAACACCTCATCGATGCTTGAGGTAAAAGAGATACTTGAACGTGGTTTTTCGGCCTTTGAACATGTAAAGATCAACTCCGGTGCGGCACCGCATATTGTTTCGGCAAGCTTTACGGGAGTCAGATCGGAGGTTATGCTTCATGCTTTAGAGGACAAGGGGATATATGTGTCTGCGGGATCGGCCTGCTCGACAAATAAGCCTCATGTGTCCGAGACATTAAAGAGTATGGGACTTTCCAAGGAAGAACTTGAATCCACGATAAGGTTTTCATTCAGTGAGCTTAATACGGTAAAAGAGGCCGAATATGTGGTCAAGACTGTGGGAGAACTGCTTCCGACTTTGAGGAGGTATACGAGATGATAATTTCCGTTCTTAATGAAAAAATGAAAAAGCGCAGCTTTATGGAGACAAAAAAACAACGATCAAAATAATGATCAAAACAATGCTCAGTAATGAAGCTCATATTAAAACCGGGGAAAAAGAAGTTATAATATGCACAGATTCTATATAAAGAACGAAGATACTGTCACCGGCGGGACCGTAAAGCTCACCGGTGACAGCTACAATCATATAAGAAACGTACTCAGGCTTAACGCAGGCGATGAGGTAACGGTGTCGGATGGCGCCGGTACCGATTATACCTGCGTTATTGGTGATTTTGAAGACGGTGTTGTGAATCTTACCATAACAGACCTAAACCGCAATGCGGCCGAGCTGCCGGTAAGTATCACTCTGTATCAGGGCATGCCGAAAGGGGATAAGCTTGACCTGGTGATCGAAAAGGCGGTTGAGCTTGGCGCCGCAAGGATAGTCCCTGTGATGATGGAGCGGACTGTGGTCAAGCTCGATGAGAAAAAAGCCGAGAAGCGGCTTACACGCTACAGAGCCATAGCTGAGGCTGCGGGAAAGCAGTCGGGCAGAGGGATCATAGCTGAGGTGCCGGCCATCATGACATATGCAGAGGCAATCAAGGATGCATCGGCATTAGAAAGGGTGCTCGTTCCTTACGAGGATGCGCGAGGCATGGCGCACGCAAGAGCGGTCGTAAAAGCCATAAAGGATGACGGAGTAAGATCTCTGGGAATCTTCATCGGTCCCGAAGGCGGCTTTGCGGCAAAAGAGATAGAGCAGGCCGAGGCTGCCGGTTTTCTGGTATTAAGCCTGGGAAGCCGCATATTAAGGACCGAGACAGCCGGACTTACCATGCTGTCTATTATAGGATTTGAACTCGATAACGGATAGCGGAGGTTGAAGGGAGAAACCGCGATGTTCGGAGAGAGAGAAGAATAAACATAAAGGTAGCTTAAAGATGATCAAAAAAAAGAGAAAGCTTCTTATACAGGTAAGTTTGATAATACTGCCCTTGTTTGCTCTGCTGCTGGTGGCATCCGTATTTGGCGTATATAATTCTTCGATCGAAGCATATGAAGATGCGAGGGAGTCTCATGTCAGGATGATATTGGATCAGGCCTCTTATGTATTTGGTCCCCAAAGCATACCGGACCTTGATATGCTTTTTGATGAATGGGAGAAAAACCCTTTGGATATGCGAATAAAACCCCAAGAGGAGACTTTGAACGCTTACTATGCCTATATGCGGGAAATTGACATAGACAGCGGTCTCGGCAGCTTTGAGTGGCTGGCTACTCTGCCGGAAGATATAGCTCGAACCTATGTTAATATGCAGTATTATGCTACCAGAATTGACATAGACCAGCTGATTGAAAAGAGTGACTGTAATGAGATCATTGTGCTCGACATAACCGGCGAAAACTGCGGAATGGTATTATTTGACTCATCGATGGATTATGAGATGAAGAAAATCGGCGATTATTTTGAACACAGTTTATCCGAGCAAAAAGTATTTAAGGAGCTTGAGACTGCGGAACCGGGTGATGTTTTGTTCAGGAAATCAAACGGTTTTCCGAGAGAGGGCGAGTACAATATAGCCTACAGACCAGTCATGATCAACGATAAGGCTGAGTTTGCTATCGGTCTTGTCTATGAATGGGAATTCTTCTTACAGGGAGCTACCGCAAATGCAAGAAAAGCAGTATGGATCGTTGTAGGCTTTACAGTTGTTATCATGTTCGCTCTGTTGTTTTTCCTGTACAGGATAGCCATAAAGCCGGTGTCGGAGATACAGAGTTCACTTCGCGATTATATTTCGGATAAGGACAGCGATAAGATCATAAGTAAGCTCGGGAGAGTAAAAGCGAAGAACGAATTCGGCCGATTGGCTGACAATACGGCGGAGCTGATAAGCACCATAACCCGTTATAATGATGAAAACATACACCTTGCGCAGGAAAGGGAGAGGGTTGCGACCGAGCTCGATACCGCAAGGCAGATTCAGGCGAGTCAGTTGCCGAGCATATTTCCTGCATTCCCGGACAGAAAGGAATTCGATATTTATGCATCGATGATCCCCGCAAAGGAGGTCGGAGGTGACTTCTATGATTTCTTTACGGTGGACGAAGACCACCTGGCTTTAGTAATGGCAGATGTATCGGGTAAGGGAGTTCCTGCCGCACTGTTTATGATGATGTGCAAGAGTCTTATAAGTAATTATACGGCTATGGGACTTTGTCCGAAGGAAGTCATAGAGAAGACAAACCTGACTATATGCAGCAACAACGATCAGATGATGTTCGTTACCGTGTGGTTCGGTATCCTTGAGATATCGACCGGCCGGGTGACAGCGGTCAACGCCGGACATGAGTATCCCGTCATAGGAAAGCCCGACGGATCCTTTGAACTGTTTGAGGATACTCACTGCAGCATGGTGGGAACGATGCCGAGCAGGAAGTATAAGGAGTATGAATTCACTCTTGAAAAGGGAGGAACGTTATTCCTGTATACCGACGGCATTCCCGAAGCCACCGACGGCAAGGGGGAGATGTTCGGTACCGAACGCCTGTTGGATACGCTTGAAGCGCACGCCTTTGAAAAGATCGAAGATATGCTCAGCGCCGTCAAAAATGCGGTTAACGACTTTGTGGGAGAGGCACCTCAGTTTGACGACCTGACCATGCTCGGGATAAAGCTTAATTGACAGAGAATAATCTATAAAGGAGATACAGTATTATGGAGATTACGATTGTAAAAAACGATGCAGGAAATGAAATGACAGTAAAGCTTAAGGGAAAGCTCGATACACAGACGGCTCCGGAAGCTCAGACCAAAATAGATGAGCAGCTCGGAGGGGTATCAAAGCTTATACTCGACCTGCGTGAGCTTAGCTATATCTCGAGTGCAGGTATCAGGGTTCTGCTTCTCTTAAGCCGGGCCATGAGCTCGAAAGGCGAGTTAATCTTAAGAAGTGTACAGCCAAGCGTGATGGATGTATTGGAACTTGTCGGAATCAATGACGATCTGAACATAGAATAACCTTTTGCACAGTTTTTTTGGAGAAAAGCGGTTTATTTTTGTTGAAATATGCGATTGATACCTTTGCTCACGAGTGATAGATTATTGATTGTATGAGACAGACATGAAAGGAGTAAAGGCATGAAGAAGAATGCATTAAAGAAGGTTATTCTCGGTTTGTGTGTTGCTGCGAGCCTGAGTCTTACCGCGTGCGGCGGAACCGCAGACAAGGATGCGGGTACAACCAAGGAGGCATCAACGGAAGCAAAATCCGAGTCGGACAAGAAGACAACCGAAGAGAAGAAAGACACAAAGTCGGAAGATAAAACAGAAGAGAAGAAGGCAGAGTATACGGCTAAAGAGAAAGAGACCACCGAGGCCGATGAGAAGACCGAAGAGGAGAAGACTTCGGATGAGGCTTCTGAGGAGAACGGCGGAGAGTCTGCATCCGAGGATGTCTATGCGGGCATCAGCATAGGCGAGGCTATATCAAATGTAAAGAAGCAGACAGGAAGCGGAGCAGAGATCTTAAATTACTATAAGGGCTATAATCCGACGATAGCGGATTCACCGGCGTGGGTTATAGAGGTATCGCTTATATCGGCTTCGGAAGAGGCGGTTACCGATACATATTATGTGGATCAGTTCCAGTGCTTTTCACAGAGCAGTATAGATTCGGAAGATGACGGAGACATAACGGATGATGAGTATGCTCATATCAGCTACTCTGAAGCCGTAACGACTGTCAAGAGACAGGCAGGAAGCGGAGCGGAGATACTTGATGTGGTCAAGGGAGAGGATCCCGAAGGAGTAGAATGCTGGCTTGTCACCGTGATGCCGGTGTCAAGGGATGACGATGTCGAGTCGGTTACCTATGCCGTGAACAGCAATCAGTGCTACGCGATTGAATAATCCAGGCTTATTTAAGAGGATGAGGCTGCAAAAATATATGCGGTCACATCCTCTTTTTTTTGTGTACAGAAGGCTTTGGGGTATGTTATAATTTAACGGATTGTATATGTAACAGGAAGGATATTCGAGGGAGTTATATACTATAATAAAGGAGAATCAAAAATGAACTACGATACATTTATCATCAAATACGCGGAGATAGGGACCAAGGGCAAGAACAGATACGTGTTTGAGGATATGCTTGTGAAGCACATCAGAAGAAGACTGAAAGGCCTGGGAGATTTTGAGGCCTGGAGAGAATACGGAAGGATATATGTGAAAGCCTCTTCCGGGTATGACTATCGTGATGCCATGGACAGACTCACGAAGATATTCGGTATCGTCGGCGTGTGCCCGGTGCATGTCATAAGGGAGCTTGACATAAAGGCTATAGGCGAAGGCTGTGTGGAGTATCTCAAAGATGAGTACGGAGAGGGCAGGCACACCTTCAAGATCAGAGCGAGAAGAAATAACAAGGCTTTTCCCGTCAACTCTCAGGATATAAACATGACAGTCGGCGGAGATGTGCTTGATGCGCTGCCCGAATACTCGGTGGATGTGCATAACCCAGAGATTATGGTCGATATCGAGGTCAGAAACGAGGTATATATCTATTCCAAGGTGATCCCCGGTCCCGGCGGCCTCCCGGTCGGCACCAACGGCAAGGGAATAGCTCTTCTCTCGGGCGGCATTGACAGCCCGGTAGCGGCCTATATGATAGCTAAGCGCGGTGTGGAGATGGAAGCCGTATACTTCAATGCACCTCCTTATACGAGTGAGCGAGCAAAGAAAAAGGTTATCGACCTCGGCAGGATAGTATCGCAGTATGCTGGTGTGATAAGGCTTCACATCATCAACTTCACCGATGTACAGCTGTGCATATATGAGAACTGTCCTCATGACGAGCTGACGATAATCATGAAGCGCTGCATGTATAGAATAGCGGAGGAAATAGGCTTAAAGAACGACTGTCAGCTTATCGTGACGGGTGAGAGCATAGGGCAGGTGTCAAGTCAGACCGCGCAGAGCCTGTATGTGATAGACCATGCCATAAACGAGCTTCCGGTCATGCGGCCGTGTATAGGCATGGACAAGCAGGAAATAGTAGACAGGGCGCTTGATATCGGTTCCTACGAAACCTCGGTTCTTCCGTATGAGGATTGCTGCACGATATTTGTGGACAAGCACCCGGTGACAAAGCCGAAGCTCGATCGTATAGAGGAGTCGGAAAAGAACCTGGTGGGCAAGATAGAGGAGCTTGTGAGAAAGGCAGTAGATACGGAAGAGATAGTACTTTGCAGATAAACGGTTACTGTGCATTATATGTGACTTGCAATACATATAATACTGATTATGTATTTATAAAATGGCAGTCACGGGATTTTTCAGCTGTGTACGATCGATGTATATAGTAATCTGTGAACAGCTTCTTAAAGAAGGGAGATACGGAATATGGATGATCAGGTAGTACAGAATGTTCAGGTAAATGACGAGGGTATAAACAAGCAGATTGACAAGAATCTTGTCAACGATTATGTCGAAGGGGATAACTATAAGGAAAAAGCCCGTAAGGCTAAGGAT
>ONVB01000319.1 GCA_900321145.1 uncultured Eubacteriales bacterium
CCAGCACTCTCCGCAGTTGTCGAATTCAACCGGGTATTTAAAGTCATCCCTTAACTTATTGCCGCCCCATATCATCTGCTTGAATACCGGCTTAAGCCTGATCATATCCATATCGCTCCTACCTTTCTTATCCAATCTCTATCACATAACTGTATTCCTTTGTACCGCCTCCGGGAAGCTGTTCTTCGTATTCACGTTCAGCGATCGTTCCCTCAAAGCTTTCTGCGTCGCATCTTCCGTACCAGGGCTCTATGCATACAAACGGTGCATTCTTTTTTGCAGGAGACCATAAGCCGAAAAGCGGTGCATCAAACGATACGGTGACAACATTTCTGCCATCCGGATCAACAAGCCCTATCCTATGCGCCTGGCTGCCCTCAAAGATCAAGGCGTCGTCGTCAAACAGATGCTCCGAAATCTTGAGCCTGTTTCCGGAAAGCAGGAGCTGATGCCCCTTGCTCTCAACAAGACCGTTTTCCGAAAGCCTGGAGTATACCAGTTTCCCGCCTACATCAAATACAAGAGAATAATCCGACTGCACTCCCTTCCCGTTTACCGGGCACATAAATGCGGGATGCCCTCCTATCGAGTAATACAGCTCTGTCTTCATAGGATTCTTCACTCGCCAGAAAACCGTAATACTTGAAGCATCAATGCGGTATCCTATCTCCAATCTGAACGAGAACGGGTATACCTTTCTTGTCTCCTCATTATCCTCCAGAAAAAACCACGCCTCGTTATCCTCTGCCGACAACAGCGAAAACATGTTGTCCCTTGCAAATCCATGCTGTCCCATGGGGTACTTTTGACCTTCATACATATAACACTTGTCTTTGACGCTTCCCACAAAGGGAAAGAGCACCGGAGCACTCCTTTTCCAGTATCTCGCATCCGCATTCCAGAGATATTCGGTTCCATCCGTCTTGCTCTTTATACTTTTAAGCTCCGCGCCGAAATGATCGATCACAACGCTTAAATGTTCATTCTCAATAACTGTCTGCATAGCATCCTCCGTTTCGTCTCTGTCCGTCACGCAACCGTAGACTCTGCCACTATTCTAATTCAGCGCCAGTAAAGCGTCAAGAAGCTTATCGGCTTTTTTTGCACTGTCGGAAGGAGTGTCTCCCTTTACGCCCACATAGTATTTTATCGTTGGCTCGGTTCCCGACGGCCGGATCAAAAACCATCCGTTATCCTCCAAACGGTAGTAGATCATATTCGAAGGATCGACCCCTGCCTTCGTCTCCTCCCCGCTTATCATATCCGTCATGGTATCGGTTTTATAATCCGTAATCGAAAGAACCTTTCTTCCCGCGATCTCATATATCGGATTCTCACGAAGCTTTCTTATGATCCGTTCAATCTCTTTTTGTCCGTCTATACCCGACAGTTTTTTTGACTTGACCCGTTCTTCGTAATAACCGTATTCTTCATAGAGCTTTTCCATCTTTTCCGCAAGAGTGATTCCCCTGTTATGATAAAATGCGGCAGCTTCGGCAAGAAGCAGCACGGTTCCCACCGAATCCTTGTCTCTCGCATAAGTTCCGGGAAGACAGCCGTCACTGTCCTCTAATCCGAACACATAATTCAGGCTGTGTTCATCCTCATACGCACGGATTTTCTTCGCAATATTCTTAAAACCTATAAGTCCCTTGGCATCACAGTCTACCCCGAATCTGCCGCATATTTTTCGCACCATATCGGTTATGACCACAGTGGATACAACCACAGGGTTTTCTGGCAGCTTACCGAGCCCGGCTCTCGAGGACAGCACATATTCCGTCAGCAGGGCACCCATCATATTACCCGTGAAGTGCATATACCTTCCTGTCCTTTTGTCAAGCGCCCTGATCCCGGTACGGTCAGCATCGGGATCGGTCAGTATTATAAGCTCGGCTCCCACTTTCTCCGCAAGCTTTTCCGCAAGCTCAAAGGCTTCGGGCTCCTCAGGATTCGGTTTCCTCAAGGTCGGAAAATCTCCATCCTGTATCGCCTGTCCGTCTGCTACATATACATTTTCATAGCCCGCCTCTTTTAGGATCCGCTTAACCGGCATAAGTCCCGTTCCGTGAAGAGGGCTGTAAACTATCTTCATCGATCTTGCTTTCCCGGCTTCATCTGGACGAATCCTGACCGAAAGAACTTCATCTATAAATGCATCGTCAACCGAATCGTCTATAATATGGAAGTACGGGCTTGTAAGAAGCTCCTTCCCGGATATGGTCATGCAGTCTTCAAGCCTGCCGATAAGATTGACCTCTTTCATTATCTCTTTATCCATGGGAGCGACCACCTGCGAACCGTCGGGACCGTATACCTTGTATCCGTTGTATTCCTTCGTGTTGTGACTTGCGGTTATGTTGACCCCCGCGTCACAGTGCAGATACCGCACCGCAAAAGAAAGCATGGGTGTCGGATGAAGCACCGGGTAAAGATAAGCATTTATTCCGTTAGCGCACAAAACACCCGCTGTCTCCATCGCAAACTCACGGCTATTGTTCCTGTTGTCGTAGGAAATAGCGACACTGCCCGATCCTTTTCCGGATTTTCTCAGATAATTGCACAGCCCCTGTGTTGCTTTGCGGACGGTATAACGGTTCATGCGGTTTATGCCGGCTCCCATTACACCTCTCAGGCCGCCTGTCCCAAACCTTAGATTCTCATAAAACCTGTCTTCTATCTCTTTTTCGTCATCGGCGATCGCGATCAGTTCTTTCTTTGTCTCTTCATCTATTATATCGCCTGCAATCCATTCGTTATACTGCTCCTTCGCGCTCATCCCGGTTTGATACCTCCTCAATCAAAATTATCAGCATTTCCCACATAAGCCTTGATACGTTCCAGCCTTTGGGCAGCACTCACCATATCGCGTTCGTTTACTCCGCAATAAAACTTAACCTTCGGCTCGGTACCCGACGGACGCACAGCCATCCAGGCATCGTTTTCAAGTTCATAGTAGATAACGTTTGACTTGGGAAGCCCGGTCTGATCTATACTTCCGGTCTTTAATTCTCTTCTTTCGTTCGTCTGATAATCTCTTACTGCGACCACAGAGAGTCCCGCGATTTC
>ONVB01000226.1 GCA_900321145.1 uncultured Eubacteriales bacterium
CTCCTTATTTAAGATTCTTCGCTTCAGCAGAATCTGTTATTGTAGCCGCATATCTTCGTGACGTCCTCTTCTTCAAGGATTTCCCTGATCAGGTCGCGCTCATCCATATGGTGCTTCACGCCCTTTATCTCCTGGTAATCCTCGTGTCCCTTGCCGGCGAGCACGATCAGATCGCCCTCCTCGGCATTCATTATGGCATATCTTATGGCTTCCTTACGGTCTATGATCTCAACATACTTTCCGTCTGTTTTAGCCATACCTGTTTTTATATCATTTATGATCGACTGTGGATCCTCATTTCTCGGATTATCGCTCGTGATTATCGAAAGATCGGCATATTTGCCCGAAGCCTCCCCCATCGTATATCTCCTGTCCCTTGCACGGTTGCCTCCGCATCCGAAGAGACTTACGATACGCTTCGGCTTGTAATCCGCAAGAGAGGTAAGCAGACTTTCCAATGCCACTCCGTTGTGAGCATAATCTATCAAAAGTGTAAATGAATCGGAGATCGGTATCATCTCCACTCTGCCTCTGACCTTGATCTCCTTCAGTATATCCGTGATCACCGCCTGTGGTACTCCCATCTGGTCCGCTACCGCGATAGCCGCAAGCGAATTCATGACCGAGAAATGTCCCGGAAGGTCAACTATGATATCCGCATTCATCTTACCCTTCAGGTCGAACTCGGTTCCGAGAACTCCACCCTTGTTGTAAAGCCTTATATTCTCTGCACGGTAATCCGAATCCGCACCGCATCCGAAGGTTACGATCTCACAGGATGCGTGCTCGGTCATATTATCCATGTACTCATCGTCCGCATTGAAAATCCCGGTCCTGACAAGCGTAAAGAGCTTTGCCTTCCAGCCCATATACTCGTCAAAGCTCTTGTGCTCATTCGGTCCTATGTGATCCTCCGAGAGGTTTGTAAATATACCGTAGTCAAAATCAACCCCGGCAACCCTGTCGAGCATCAGCCCCTGCGAACTTACCTCCATAACACAGGCATCCATGCCTGCCTTTACCATGTCCGCAAGATACTTGTGAAGCTCTGTCGACTCAGGGGTGGTGTGCTCCGCATGGATCGTCTCGCTTCCGGTGATTATCTCTATGGTTCCGATAAGTCCCGTCCTGACACCCGCCTTATCAAGCATATCCTTTATCATATAGGTTGTCGTAGTCTTGCCCTTGGTTCCCGTTATACCTATTATCTTCAGGCTCTTTGACGGATGTTCGTAATACGCGCTGCTGATCATACCCATGGCATATCTCGAATCTCTTACCTTTACTATGGCACAATCACCAAAGTCCGCTTCTATATCATCCTCGACTATAAGCGCTGCCGCACCCTTCTCCAGCACCTGTTTCGCATAAGTATGTCCGTCGCTTACAGCGCCCTTTATACAAAAGAACAGATCCCCTGCTTCAACCCTGCGGGAATCATTTCTGATCATCTTGATCTCTGTATCGATCGATCCCGATAAAAGGTCATAATCAAGACCTTCAAGTAATACCGATAGTTTCATCACCCAATACACTCCTTTATTATAATCGAGTAGGAATAAACAAAGGGGGCTTAATCCTAAGCCCCCAATAGTTCTATTCGTCATCTCCGACGATCTTAACCTTTCCCTGATAGAGCTCATCAACCGCTACAGAGAGTGCCTTTTTGTTGCCCGCATAGACAAGCGGTTCGGCACCTGATACGATCTGTCTTGCTCTCTTTGAGGTAGCCATAACGATCGAGTATCTGCTCTGTACAACAGGCTGCTCGCCCGGCTCCACATCACTGTTAACAACTTCCATAAGATCCGTGTATGAAGGATGTATCATGATATCAATCTCCTTTTCTTATAAATTGTTTAAATCTTTCTTTATATCTTCAATGAGTTTAGTATTATACACCTTTTCACATTTATTTGCAACTATTACGGAATTAACATCCGAAACGCAGGTATCAAGGTTGTCATTTACGACGATGTACTCATAGAAGTCCATATCCGCAGACTCCTCTGCGGCACGCTTTAAGCGCTTGTTTATGACCTCTTCACTTTCGGTCCCTCTTCCGACGAGCCTGTTCCTTAACTCTTCCGCCGACGGAGCAGTGATAAATATAAGTACCGCATCCTTGTACTGCTTCTTGACGTTCATCGCACCCTGAACCTCTATCTCAAGGATCACATCACGGCCGGCATTCATCTCATCCTCGACAAACTTCCTCGGTGTGCCATAGTAATTATCCACATACTGTGCCCACTCGATAAAGCCGTTATAATCTATCAGGTTCCTGAACTCGTCCACAGACTTGAAGTAGTAATCCTTTCCGTCAGTCTCTCCCTCTCTCGGCTGTCTGGTGGTAGCCGATACGGATAAGCTGTAGCCGTATTCCTCAACAAGCTTCTTTACAACCGTTCCCTTTCCGGCTCCCGAAAAACCGGATATAACTATCAATAAACCTTTTTTATCCATTTTTAAACCCCCGCTCGTATAATTTATAACGGTATGATAACCATGCCTTCGCCTATTCTATATTCTGGATCTGTTCTCTTATCTTCTCGATCTCCGTCTTAAGGTCGATGCCCTTATTTGACACGCTCAAGGTGTTCGTCTTGCTCAAGATGGTATTTGCCTCACGATTCATCTCCTGAACCATAAAGTCAAGCTTTCTTCCGACCGCTCCGCCGGCATTGAGAATATCCTTCGTCCCGGCAATGTGGCTCTTAAGTCTTACTATCTCCTCATCAACGCAGACCTTATCCGCAAATATGGTAACCTCGGTTGCTATCCTCTGCGGATCTATGTCTACTCCGTTAGTCAGTTCTGTTATCCTGTCCGTAAGCCTCTTCTTATAGTCCTCAACAATCTGAGGTGACTGTTCCTCGATAAAATCAACCATGACACTCATGGAATCAAGCTTTGAGATAAGATCCGCTTTCAGCTTCTCTCCCTCGATCTCTCTTGTCCTCACGAAGCTTTCACATGCATCTGCAAGCGGTTTTCTGATCTCCTCCCAGCAGCTTTCTTCGTCCACGCCTTTATCTTCCACATTGAAGATATCAGCATACCTTCCGACCGCTGCCACATCTATATCGCACGAAAGCGAAAACTCCTCCTTCATGCTCTTTAAGTATCCTATATACTCAGCCGCAAGCTCATGGTTATATACCACCTTTGTGTCCTTGCCCGAGTAATCCTCATAGGTTATAAACACATCCACCTTGCCTCTGCTTAAGTTGTCCTTTAAGAAATTCCTTATCTCTCCCTCAAGGAAGTTAAGCTTCTTCGGAAGCTTGATATTCAGATCGAGAAATCTGTGATTAACTGCCTTCATCTCGATCAGTATTCTCTTGTCGGCAGTTATGTATTCGCCTCTTCCGAAGCCTGTCATGCTGCTTATCAATTTAGTCCACCTCATACATTATATTTGCAAAAACGGTTTTTGCACACACCCTTTATTATACTATACAGTTTCTCCAAACGCAATTATTTATCTAGTGCATCCGTTTTCAAATACTTCGACTATTAACGCTGCATAAATCGTCATCCTACTAGGCGTCTCGAACGAGTCGTAGTCGTAGCTACGGCGAGTGAGAGCTACGACGTAGGTGGCGATTTAGGCAAGTTATATAGTCGATTTATTTGGAGACAGCTGCACTAGTCAGACAGAGGCCGCGAGCAGCTCGGCATAGAAGCCGCCCTTAGCTTTAAGCTCTTCATGACTGCCCTGCTCGATAATATCGC
>ONVB01000223.1 GCA_900321145.1 uncultured Eubacteriales bacterium
CTCTCTACAAAACCCTGACCGAGGTGCCGCAGGGAGCTTACAGCGGAGGTATCTGCATAGACTGTACTAAGCTTTCCGGTGAGGATGCTCCCGAGAAGATAAGGGATCTGGTCTGTGACATAGCCGAAACGGGAACCACCAGATTCCATATAGATGCCGCCATGGCCGAGCTTATGCGCAGAAGAGACGCAAAGGACAGCAGTGATATCGACGCCCGGCTTGATGAGATAGACAAAAACCTGCTTGAGTATGACGGTGCGGAGGAGCAGCTTGAAGCTGTAAGGGACAGCATAAAAGAGGTCGAGGACGAGTTTGCCATAGAGACCGCGAAGAGGAAGCGTGAGGCAAGAAAGCTTATCGATACGCGCACGGGCGAGGCAAAGTATATAGACAACAAGGATGTAAACGAGGATCTCGACGCACTTTCGGAGAGCAGAGTCTTCCTTAATGCGGAGATACTTAAGGAGCTGGAGCCGGAGAAGGCGCTGACCGACAGGTGGTATATGATACTGCTTACGGCGCTCTTTGTGTTCGGAGTGATAGCGGCGCTTGTGTTCATACTTCCGTTCACGAATCTTGTGCGGTACATTTTCCTCGGATGTACGGCCTTTTTTGAGCTTATCACCGTTGTGAGCGGCCTTTTTGAAAAGGGAGTCTTCGACGGTGAGGTGGCGCCACCGACCGAGGAGGAGTTCAAGAGGATAATCTACGACTTAGAGAGGAAGAACGAAGCCTACGAGGATGTGGAGATAGATATGTCCTTTGCGAAGGATTTTCTTGACAAAAAGGACAAATTGCGAGAAACTGAAAAGGTATTTGAGGAACGTCTTGCAGCAAAGAATTCCTTGAAGGAACAGAGGAAAGAGCTTGTGGCGGTAAAGCGCCGTCTGTCGGAGGACAGGACTGCGGTCACACTTGCGGTGAATACCTTAAACGAGCTTGTGGCGGGAAGAACTGCCGAGAACAGGTATTATATAAACGGCTGCATAAAGAAGTATATCGGCGCATTTACGGACGGCATGTATACTGATGCGAGGATAACAGGCGACAGAAGGCTGGTCTTAAAGGACAGCCTTGGCAGGGCTTTGGATATAAAGCATGCCGAGAGCTCGCGTGTGCCCGGCATAGGACTTGCTGTTTATGCGACTCTTATCGAGAAGCTTAACAGGGACAGACTTCCGGTCGTGGTGAACGGTGCGTCGTTCTTAAGCGAGGAAGACAGGAGGCTGCTTGTCACTGCGTGCGGCAACGGCGGGATCGCAGCCGATCAGTTCTTTTTCGCGGATGCTTCCGGTACGGAGCTTAGTACATTTCTTGACGGATGCGGGATCGCATACAGAGAGCTGAAGTTATGATATATGATTTGAGTGAGGTGAGACAGTATGGCTAAAGCAATGCTTGAGATGGATGATATACCGCCTCAGCTGACAAATAAGGTCAAGCAAAGCCTGAAATTCAAAACCGGAAAGTTCGTGTGGAGGGTGAGGTTCAATATCCCCCTCGATCCGAAGACCGTGAATAAGGACACCATGTATGTGGCGACCGGGTCGAATCAGAAGGTGCGGACATATATAAAGTATGATACGGAGCAGGAGATGATAGAGATAGAACCCTTGGATGCATATACGCAGAACCAGGATTACTATCTGACCATTACCACCGAAGTAAAGTCTAAGGGCGGGCAGTCATTGCCTGAGCCCATACAGTTGAAGTTTAGATTGTAGACATTGTCGTAAATGTGATTCGTGAGAAGATTCTTCGGGCTGCGCCCTCAGAATGACACGCGTCATTCTGAACGAAGAATCTTAAAAAAGAGAGGAGATCAAAGGATGAGTATCAGTGCTAAAAAGTTCGATTATAAGGGCAAGGAAGCTGTCAAGCTTACCTGCGGAAAGTATGAAGCTATCGTTGCACCGTTTGTAGGAAGCAACGTGATCAGGTTCCGCGATACAGAAGCGGGCATAGAGGTATTCAGATACGACGAGAGCTTAACTCCCGAGGAGCTGGTAAAGTCCGCGGAAGTCTATGGCCTGCCTACTCTCTATCTCCCGAACAGACTCGCGGGCGGAGTGCTCAGGGTGTCCGATGCGACCTACAGTCTTCCCATAAATGATGTATTGGGTAATCACATACACGGCTTCCTTCACAAAAGAGAGCACAAGATAGAGGAGGTAAGATCGAACGAAGCGGGTGCTTCTGTTAAGACCTCCTATACATATGATGAGAATGATGAGTTCTTTAAGTTCTTCCCGGTGAGCTTTAAGGCAGAGTTTACCATAAGCTTAGAGAAGTCGGGACTTAACTACAGTTTTACCATGACGAATACTTCGGACAGGCAGCTTCCTTACGGAGTGTGCAACCATACAACGATATGCGCGCCGTTCTTAAAGGACGGAAAGCCCCTGGATGTGCATCTCTATCTCCCGGTAGGAGATAAGTGGGAGCTTTCGAGAAGCTGCATACCCACAGGCGGGTTCCTCCCGCAGACCAACCACGACAGACAGTATCTGACAGGTTCTCTGATCCCGGTCAAGCAGGATATAGATAACGATGTGTTCTTCGCAGAGGTTGGTAGCTTGGACGGCAATCCCTTCAGAGGCGCGGTCGTAACCGACGGACCGAGCGGAAAGAAGATCGTATATGAGGTATGTGATGACTTTAAGTACTGGATAGTATGGAACGATCACGGAGAGAAGGGCTTCTTCTGTCCCGAGCCTTCTACCTGGCTTATCGATGCTCCGAATCAGCCGCTTCCGGTGGATGAGTCGGGCTACAGAGAGCTTGCACCCGGCGAGAGCAATACTCTGACCGAGCGCTTCTATACTGCATAAATAAGCAAAATGTGTTCAAATCTGTTGTTTTTTTTCACAATGTGAACATAGTTTAGACACAATTAGCTGTTATTATATGCATTGTAAGAGCTTTTCATATATTTGAATCCTCTCTCCCCTAAGAGAGCCCCACAGATCACTCCCCGATCATATGTGGGGCTCTACTTATTTTATAAAG
>ONVB01000343.1 GCA_900321145.1 uncultured Eubacteriales bacterium
ACGAGAACAGAGGTCATCATAGCGAGTGAACCGAAGGCCGATGAGAGCATGTCGCTCATTACATCTCCGTCGTAGTTCTTGCAAGCCCAGATAAAACCGCCCTTTGACTTCATAACACGGGCTACGGCGTCATCGATAAGAGTGTAGAAATACTCTATGCCGAGCTCATCGAACTTGGCCTTATACTCTGCATCAAATATCTCCTGGAAGATATCCTTGAATGTATGATCGTATTTCTTTGATATGGTATCCTTGGAAGCAAACCAGATAGTCTGCTTTGTGTCAACAGCATAGTTAAAGCAGCATCTTGCGAAGCTCTCTATGGACTTGTTTATGTTGTGCATACCCTGGATTATGCCCGGGCCGTCGAACTCGTGGATAAGCTCCCTGGTCTCCTTTCCGTCAGCATCGGTAAACACAAGCTCTGCCTTACCCGCGCCCGGGATCTTCATCTCCGAAGCCTTATACACATCACCGTAAGCATGTCTTGCTATGGTTATCGGAGCCTTCCAGTTCTTTACGCAGGGCTCTATACCCTTTACTATGATAGGAGCACGGAAAACGGTTCCGTCAAGGATAGCTCTTATAGTACCGTTGGGGCTCTTCCACATCTCCTTTAAGTCATACTCTTTTACTCTTGCAGCATTCGGTGTGATGGTAGCGCACTTTACGGCTACTCCGTACTTCTGTGTAGCATAAGCACTGTCGAACGTAACCTTGTCGTCCGTCTCGTTTCTGTTCTTTAATCCAAGGTCATAGTACTCTGTCTTTAAGTCTACGAACGGAAGCAGCAGCTCATCCTTTATTATCTGCCACAGAACTCTTGTCATCTCGTCTCCGTCCATTTCGACTAACGGAGTAGTCATCTGAATCTTGCTCATTTTTTATCCTCCATTTCATTCTATCGGTATTGAAATCTATCTGCTTATTTCTTTCTCTTTATCTCTTTTATCGCCGAAGGGATAAGCAGTGTCATACTAAGTGCTCCCATCCCCACCATGCTTAAGATCATCAATCTCAGGAATATGCCCGGATCGGTATCATCACCTGTCATGACTCGTTCATTGCCGGACTTGTTGCCTGAGTTATTATCGACCTGTGCCGGCCCGGCCTCGGTCGTAATCTCTGTTGTCGTCGCCCGTGTCGTTATCTCGGTCGTTATTTCGGTCGTTACTTCAGTCGTTATTACCTCAGTGGTCTCTTCCTCCGTTGTCTGCTCTTTTGTTGTCTCCTCCGTAGTCGGATCATCATCTTCTATCGGCAAAGGCGCAAGCACCTTAAGCCTTGCGATGACCACATCGTTATAATGCGAGAATACAAACATATCAGAAACGCTCACAAACTCAAGAAGCGGCATCATGAAATCAGGATATGTCGAATCATTTACCTCTTCACCCGCATTCGGATCCACGATAAGCGGTGCCGCGATCTTAAGCAGCGCATAAAGCTCGGCATCCGTAAAAGAAAGCTCGACGCCTGCAGCGCTCATGAACTCCCTGAGGCGCTCTGCTGCCTTAAGGTATCCGGAATCATCTCCCGTTCGCATAGCCTCGACTATGGCGGCGATGGTCGGTTCAAGCTGATCTATCCTGTCAAGCAGCTGATCTGCCGGTATCCCGAGAGGCGTGTCACCGAATGCCGTCTCCATAAGCCTCGTAAATATATCCTGATATACGTACGATACCGTTACTTCTTCGCCTGCCGAATTGACCAGTATATCCTCGTGAAGCGATGAATACTCTTCCCTGCTTTTCACTCCGCTTTGCAGCACTTCCACAATATTCCTTACAAACTCCGCAGGAACCTGTGAAGTAGCATCCTTATTTGCAGCCGCACTGTTCACATCCGTAAGCTCATCGGTAAGTCCCGCATCCGTCTCGGCAGTCTTAAGCTGATGATCCACACCATAGCGGACCATATCCCACATGGGAACCATGGTCACGATATCGTTGTCGGATACATAATTGTGTATGAAGCCGTAGCTGACCGCATTATCGGGAACCGCCGAAGCCTCCACCTGTGCCGGCGCTTCAAATGTATAGGCGTATATATCACTTGCGGGAATCCCCGCTTTGGTATTGAGCTTCTGTGCGATAAGAGCAGCTATCGCTCCTCCGCGGCTGTGTCCCGTGATCCAGAACTTGACCGGCTCCGAACCGCCTAAGCCCGCTATCGCCTCATAATCAGCCTCAGCCGCCATTGAAAAGCCGTAATGCTCATCCGAGATCTCCTCACCGTTGACCTCGAAGTTCTTCATCCAGCCAAGCTGCCTGCCCGCACTGTCCGAACCGTAGCCGTTGACAGCAACTGCAACTATCGTCACGGTTTCTTCACCGTGCCTGACCTTCTTGGTTCCCCAGGTATACTTGCAGCCTAAGCTGTCTTCATCAAAGCCCGAGAAGCCTAT
>ONVB01000253.1 GCA_900321145.1 uncultured Eubacteriales bacterium
GCATTATCGAAACTTGTTCCTCCACTGCTGTACACATCCTGCAGGGATGTCACCAGCGCTTCTTTATCATCAGTAAGCGCTTTGCCTACTTTTGCTTTACTGTCAAATAATACTATGGCTGCCTTGTCATCTCCCGACATATGCTTTATGTATTCTTCAGCACCTTTTATCCTTCCGCAGTATTTTATCAAACCTGATGCACCCGGCAGCTCGGATATCTTATCATTTGTTTTCATACTTCCGGAACAATCGATTGCAAGTACTGTATAATGCGGAAGGTTATTCCTGTTGGGATTATAATCAAACTCCTCCTCCCACGCATCAAACCATTTATCCTTGTCAACAACCATATATTTGCTGAAATGTGTGGTTATAACACTTACTTCACCGGTCTCTTCATCATAATCTGTAGCAAGCTCATTGAACCAGTCAGCTTCTTCATCATACCAGAGGAACATAAGGTTTGACAAGCTGATATCACCTAACATATCCTTATCTATAACATATGTAAGCTTTGCCTCATCAAAATCAGAGGTCGTTCGTCTTCGCTATGCGATAGAAGCCTTCCTGCTCTTGTATAATAAGCTCACCGAGTGCTTCCTTAGTCATCTGCCCCCTCCTCTCTTAGTGATGTGAAAGAAGTACTTCTTTCTAACGCGTTACACCTATTAGACAGAATTGAAACCTGTTTGGTCTCATAGATAAATAAAATATTACAGACACAAAAGGGACTGTCACTACATACATCCCCCGTTTTTCTTGCGCCTTCTAATCATACTCAAACATTCTCTGGACAGCATCCGATATGTTCATAATCATATCATACGGTACCAGATCAGCAGAAGAGCATCTGCGTGAAATGTCAATGATTTTCCGTTTATTCCGCAAAAAACCTGAATGTTTAAAACAAATAAAACAGGGGCTGTCATTAAACAACCTCGTGTTCTCTTTTCATGTACGAGTATTGAAAGCCATCAAAAACCTATATTTTGCACTATCTGATCATCGTCAGTTTCCCGGCATCCATTTCGTAGACGTGATTGCACAATATATCAATGTCTGCCTGATTATGGCTTGCGACAATTATTGTTGTTCCTTCACTGTTAATCTTCTTGAACAGTTCACGCATCTCGCCTACTGCGGTTTTATCCAGACCGTTCATCGGCTCATCGAGAATAAGCAGCGAAGGCTTCTCCATGATGGCCTGCGCTATCGCAAGCCTCTGCTTCATCCCCATTGAATAATTCTTTACATGCTTTTTTGACTTAGGATCAAGACCCACAAGCTCAAGTATAGACTCAATATATGCCTTATCCCTTTTGTTCCTTATGCCATACAGGTAATCAAGATTCTTATAGCCGCTCGCTCCCGCAAGAAATGCCGGTTCCTCTATGATAACTCCTGCGTCTGTGACCATGTCCATATCCTTATGCAGAAGCTTCCCATCAACCTTTATCTCTCCTTCATCAGCAAACAGCAGTCCGCATATACACTTGAACAGCACGGACTTTCCCGAACCGTTATTCCCCACTATACCGCATATCTCACCATATTCAATATTGAGAGAAACCTCATCAAGCACCTTCTGGCTCCCGAAGCTCTTGCTTACCTCATCTACTTCTATCTTGTATTTTACAGCTTCCTTCTGCACACCTTTCAAGTAAAACAAACCTCCTTATTTCAACACCAATTCTTCGAATAAGCCTTCATCCCTCTTCGATTACCCATTCAAACTCCATATGCCGCGCCTTGAACAGAATCAAAGTAACTATCACTATAATAGCCGGAAAAAGGATTAACGATGATTCGGCAAATGTAGGGTAAAATTCAGGTCCAAATATTGTCGCCCCATACCGTCCCAGTGCGTTCCAGTTAAAGGGCGTTATATATTTCAGCCACTTTACAAAAAGCGTAATCTCATTCAGAAAATTAAGACCTGACAGCAAAACACCTATAATAAGCGCTGTCATTCTTCCCAAGTACAGACTTAGCATAAACATCAGTAGACCTATAAACGATGTCACTGCCCATGTCATTGCAATAGAAATGAGCATCGCTGCTATAGGTGTATAGTTCATTAGCATGTTTCCATAACAGTATGCGACTATATTGTAGTCAGCGGTTATATGTGAATAAGCTATGGTATATATCATCTTTCCCCAGTCTGCCTCAATAGTTACATGCGGTACAAAGATTAATACGCAAAACAGATGGCCTGCCAGAGTTATCAGCAGTGCTTCGAAGATCACAGCGAAAAGCTTCTCTGTGATCCATATGTACCTGCTTTTCCTGACAACACCGTAAAGCTCGCTACGGCCCATAAACGGAACCGACGAGAACATATAACATATTATAAATCCGTACAGTCCCGTATATTCCCTGTTTGAGAAAAAATGTGGTGCTATCCATGGGGAAATATATACACCTGTTCTTTCAATAAGCAGGTCTACTCCTGTTGCAACAGAAGCCGTTAGTCCCAAAAGCAAAAAACAAGAAGCAAAAAAACGCAGGGATAGTATTTCCTTTTTTAACTCAGCTAACCCGTTCCATCTCAACCTTCTTTTATGTCTTTGCTCATTTCCCATAACAAACCTTCTTTCTGAATTTCATATATATCCATGCGATTAGCGTAACAAACCATATCAGCATCTCCGTATAATACACCGGTATACTCATAAATCCAACAGGAGAAGTGATGCTGTAGGCTCCCAATGCATATATTGATAACGAAGCGCCTATATCGACCCCCAGAAATCTCTGAAGAAAAATATTAAGTATCATTATCAGAGCTATAGGTGCGGTATATGTGATCAATCTATTTTCTATATAAAGTGAAATAAGCATACCTATCAGCGCCACGATACCGGCAAACACCGCATAATGTAACATAACAGCCAGAAAGTAAGCGATGAATCTTCTTTCAAAAAAAAGCTTTACATAAAGCCCGCCTGCATCATAGTCAACATCTTCTACTATATGCATCATTGTAAGAAACTTATAAACACATGCCAAACCAAAACCGCCGGCCATTGCTAATGCGCCCGTGAGAAATGTGCATATTGTCTTTGATACTATATACGCTATCGGATTACCCCTGAGTAGTAACAGTTTATAATATCCATATTCCATATCTTCGCCAAGTCCGTATGAATACACTGCTGCAGAAGCTGCAACTGCAACCATCACAAGCCGCGCATTTAATGATATGAATTTTATCCATTCAGAGAAGAATCTTTCCCCATAACTCTCCGCCACCGAAAAAACTACCGCTATGATAACGATAATAGTATACAGCTTATAATCCCTGAGCGCTCTCTTCATGTCAGCTGAAAAAAACCTAAAAAACACCACTTGTCTCACACCTTCCTCTATCTGTACCACAGATCGCCGGTCACGGCATCCACCTTTACCGTATATACTGAAATGCGTCCGTCCTTAAAGCATTCTTTTATAACGAACGCCCATACAGGTCTTGCGTTATAGTTTTCATCCGTGTCGCATATCAGTTTGGCTTTGCTTATGCTGTATGTGCAATCATCTATGGGATATTCGTATCTTTTCTTCAGCGTCTCCGCCACGTCCTCAAAGTCTTTTAATACGTAACAGCCGTTTCCGCTCTTTATCACAGGCATTTCTATCTTCAAAAACACAAGTCCACTTTTGCCGTAAGCCGCTATTACCGGACATGCCTGTTCATCCGCATCCACTCCGCTCTGTCTGTAGCTCGGTAGCACATCAAGCCCGCAATACTTTTGGTGAAAGAAAAAAAGATATGTATCATCATCTTCTGTCCATTCAAACCGGTTTTCGTATACAAACTCATCGTTATCGCTGTAATACCGTTCTTCTTCTGCCATTATTTTATGATCAAGATAATATACGTTCGGTACGAGATTCTCAGTGCTTACCCCAGTCTTTTTAAGCAGTTTCCGTACAGCGTCCTCACATTCCTTTTCCGATCCAAAAGAAAAATCCCGCTTATCGCTGTACTTTGTAAGATTATAATAACCATACGCATCGTCAGCCTCGCTCATGCGAACAGATTTGCCAATTTTGTAGTATGCATATGTACTGTATCCAAAATATGTTTTACTGTATGAATAACCACAAGATGCATCATCCTTCTTCGAAGCCTCAATATAATGTGTATTGTCACCTATCATCTCAGCCTCGTCTGCAGGTATAAGAGAATCCGCCAGCTCAACAAAATCATATTCAGCCAATTCAATTACAGCTTTCTTAAAGCTTATGTTTTCATAATCAAGCTCAACATCTATATCAAGCTTCTCACCACTATAGTAATAGTGATCAGGAAAGCTTGTACTCATTACTTCATTCTGTTTTTCCATGCCATCTAAAACATCCTCCGAGGCATCTTCCTTGAATGCAGGGGGTTTTAATTCTGACACATCCCCTTGTTCAGATGATTGCTGCTTGGCTCCACATCCCGAGAACACAAACAAGCATAACAACAATATACAAATCTCTCTTACTGCTTTTTTCATATATACACCTCATACCTCATAAAGCACACGCTCCGTAGTCAGAAGATTTTCAGAGCGTATACTTTGTTTCCGTCACTACGGACAATAATGTCCCACAGCGTTTACATTATATGTATACAAAGGTGATGTTGAATATACATAATAATATCTGTTGGCGATTGCTACAGATTGAGAATAATATGCTTTAGTCTTGGTATTCCCGAGATCCTCTGTCCTTATCGTTTTCTTCTGACTCACCTGAGTGTCAGTACTCAGATTATGTGTCGTGGAACCCGATGGTGTTCTAAACGCTGTAAAATAGATTTCAGATGAATTTGTAAGGGTGTAAAGGGTAATATAAAAGTACCGATCACTATCATCCTTTGCCTCAACCAGTGAATACGGATCCGGAGATGAAACTCCTGTGATATTTGATACAGTCACATTAAGGTATGTATTCCCCGCCTTTGCTATGTACGCACCCCCGCACCCAAAAGTAGCGATCACTATAAGGGCGCATACAAGATTTCTAAATTTTCTTATAGCCATATTAGTTCATTCCTTTCTTGGATAATTCTATATTTACAAGTTACATAGTCTTCGAAGACGATATAATAATACAATGTCAGCATGCAAAATCAACACCTTATGTGCAAGTGTGCTATTTTTGTACGTAAGCGAATAATTGTCCATTCAGACATCGTTCCCGCTTCAAAGCTTCACACATGGGAACATCTTGATAAGTACTATGAGAAGCCTTATTTCGACTATCACCAGATTCTCCGCTGCATGGATCTCCTAAACGACAGTTATGATGAGTACCCACGCTGGACATTTGACAGAAGCAACACTGTTGCCAATAGGGACACTTCTGTTCTCTACTATGACTGCACAAACTTCTACTTTGAATGCGAAAAGGAAGACGACAATGTCATAGACGAAGTAACAGGAGAAGTCATGTCCGATCTTAGAAAATATGGCGTGAGCAAAGAACACCGTCCAAATCCGATCGTGGAAATGGGACACTGTTTATGGATCGGAACGGGATACCGATTTCAATGTGTCTTCATCCCGGCAATAAAAGCGAGCAGCTCACTGCCGTACCTCTTGAGGAGGAAATCCTCAAAATGACAGACGGTGCTAAATTTATATACTGTGCCGATGCCGGGCTTGGCTCTTATAATATCCGGAAGTTTAACAGTATGGGCGGCAGATCGTTCATTGTTACCCAGTCAGTTAAAAAGCTGTCTGATACTCTGAAAAAGGCTGTCTTTAATGATTATGATTACAAACTTCTTTCCAGCGATGAATCCATAAGCATCGAAGAACTAAAAAACATGGACAAAACAGATAAGGATAATCTTGCTCTGTATAAAGACACAGCATACAAGATTATCAGCGCTGATAAAGCCTTAGATCTTGGCCTTACTGAAGAGAAGGTTAAAAAAACAGGAAAGTCGTCAAAGTAAAAGCAAAGGGCATGCTGAAGCAAAAAGTCATCGTTACTTTCTCAAGGAAGATGATGGAATACCAACGATCCGTCAGGAACAGGCAAATAGACCACGCGAGAAGGATGATCGAGCGCAATGATCCCGAGGAGATAAAAAAGGTCCTAATGATATACGCAGATTTATGAAAAGAACCACAATGCTCTTAAAGTCCGGGCTTTCGGACGCCTTATATCAGCGTACCAAAAGAGTATTCAAAAGCATACCCAAGCAGCTCTCAAAAGAAAACAAGAAGTTCATGTACAAGTCCGCGGAGGCAAACGCGCGAAGCCTTGAGTACGCCGAAGCAACTCAGACCCTGTGCAACTTCGGTCTTGCAAGAAAGCTCCCGAGACTTATCGAGGGCAGGCTCCCCCTGGAGGATCATGTGGACTTCAAGTCCTTCGAGCTCTTCTTCCTTGATCATGGACTCCTGCGCGCAAGCCTTGATCTCCCTGTCTCCGACAAGCTTACCCTGAGTGATATAATAAACGAGTCGGGCGGTGCTATCGCCGAACAGTATCTCTTCACGGAGCTTTCATCCGCGATCGGCATCCTCTACTACTAGGTATCCGGCGCAACTGCCCGTGTCCCCTTCGTATACGAGGGTAGCGAAAGCCCTATACCGATAGACATCCGCTACAACAAGAGCAA